>JBAVIK010000001.1:0-3398 GCA_049686815.1 Acidimicrobiia bacterium
CTATTGGTCATGCCATCGAGTACGCATCGCCGTTGTCGCACGGGGAAAGCGTTGGATTGGGAATGATCGCCGCGGCAGCGGTGTCAGAGGCGAGACTCGGATTCGCCTATCTCGACGACGTCCGTGAAACGGTGGGCAGGCTTGGCTTGAGAACCTCGATAGGGGGTCTTGACAGCGCCCGCGTCTCCGATCTGTTGAGACATGACAAGAAGCGAGATGAGGCCGGTTTGCGAATGGTCCTGTTGAGCGACATCGCCAAACCAAAGCTTCTCCATGTCGCAGACTCCGACGTGAAACGAGGACTGGCAGCCGTAGGCCTTTGAGCGGGGTACCGTCCTCGCCGGCCAAGACAAGGAATCAAATCAAGTGATCAGCACCAACGATGTGAAGCCGGGCATGGCGCTCGAGCTCGAGGACGGCCTGTTTTCCATTGTCGAATACCAGCACGTCAAGCCAGGCAAAGGGAAAGCTTTCGTCAGAATGAAGCTCAAGAAGCTGGAGACGGGCCAGGTGTTGGATCGCACGTTTCGTGCCGACGAAAATGTCCAGCAGGCGATCATTGACCGGCGCGACCACCAATACCTCTACTCCGACGATCTTGGATTCCATTTCATGAACCTGACCGACTACGGCCAGATCGTCCTCAGCATCGAGGACGTCGGCGATGCCGCCAAGTATCTGGTTGACGGGATGACGGTGAGTTTGAGCATGTTCGGAGGGACCGCAATCGGTGTTGACCTTCCCGCCTCCGTAGAACTGGAAGTCACCTACGCAGAACCGGGTGTCAAAGGTGACACCAGGACAGGGGCCACCAAAACGATCCAGTTGGAGACCGGGATCGAGATTCAGGTCCCCTTGTTCGTGGAGCAGGGAGACAGGGTCCGTGTCGACACCAGAACCGGGGAGTACCAAACGAGGGTATGAGCGTCTCCGACTTCGAGGGAGTCCATATCCCAGCCCGGATAACTGCTCAAGAGTTGGCCAACGCCATCGGGATCGACGTGATCGAGGTGCAGGCCGTCCTTGCTGCTCGCGGTGAGCCGGGTACGCCCGACGAGGTCCTTTCGGCAGAGGTTGCCCGTCAAACCGCAAAGGTGCTCGGTGTGCGTGTCACAGTCGAGGTGAGGGATCTTGCCCTGGAGACGCTGTATATCTACGAGTCCACCGGGGAGGATCCAGACCAGATTGACGGCAGGCTCGGTCATTTGGTTGGGGGAGTGTTGGCGTCGGTCGATGATCTCGACTCGAAGATCGAGGTCGCTTCGGAGCACTGGAGTGTGGCCAGAATGCCCGTCCTCGACAGAAACATCCTGCGTATAGGTTTGTTCGAATTGGAAGAGGATCAGGATACGCCGACGGCGGTGATCGTCTCTGAAGCGGTGCGTCTGGCACAGACGTATTCAACAGAAAGATCTGGATCATTCGTCAACGGGGTCCTGGCGACTCTGGCCAAAGAGGCCAGACCCGAATGAGCTAGTGGTTCGACCACCCAAGCGGTATGGTCGAGCCGACCTTTAAGGACGGTCCAGTGAGGCCGGGAAGGAACGATATGGGCAATACCCATCAGATCTCTGAGGTGCTCGAGTGCCCCAGGTGATGAGCAGCCAAGATATCCGTCGCTCCATCACCCGCATTTCCCACGAGATTGTCGAAACACACGGTGGCGCAGATGATCTCGTGTTGATCGGCATCCACACACGTGGTGTGTTCCTTGCCGAATCATTGAGTCGATCCATAGAGGAGTTCGAAGGGTCAGCGGTTCCGGTAGGCGCCCTCGACGTCGCCATGTACCGAGACGACCGGGACCAGCGTCAAGACATAGAGCCAAAGGGAACCAAGATGCCTGATGGTGTGTCGCTGAAGAAGGTCGTGATAGTCGACGACGTCCTCTACACGGGTCGAACCGTCAGGGCGGCTATGGATGCCCTTGCTGACATCGGCAGGGCCTATGTGACGAAGCTGGCAGTTCTGGTCGATCGTGGCCACCGCGAACTTCCGATTCGAGCGGACTATGTCGGCAAGAACCTGCCTACCACCCGCGAAGAGGTGGTGCGGGTCCGTCTCGATGTCTTCGACGGGACCGAAGGCGTATGGATCGAGCGAAAGGCCGTAGCGTGAAAGGCCTCACCACCCTGGGACAGTTGGGTGTCCCCGAGATCCGACGCCTCATCGATCTCACACTGAGCTACAAGCAAGATATCGAAACCGGCAATGGAGTTGAGCGCTTGCTCCAGCACCGGGTCGTGGCAAACGCATTCTTCGAACCGTCGACGAGAACGTTGCTGTCGTTCGAACTAGCGGCCAAGCGCTTGTCTGGCCACGTGATCACATTTCACCCGGAGATCTCGTCGTCGCTCAAGGGCGAATCGCTCCAGGACACGATGCGTACGATCACAGCCATCGGGGCTGACATCTTGGTCGTGAGACACGCCGAAAACGGTTTTCCCGACCTGGTTCAGGAGTGGACGGCGGTTCCGGTGATCAACGGCGGCGACGGCTCGAACGAGCACCCCACCCAGGGGCTGCTCGATGCTGCCACCCTCACCGCGCGTTTCAGTGATCTAACCGGCCTGAAAATGGGCGTGGTCGGCGATGTTGGGCATAGCCGGGTTGCAGGGAGTCTCGTGCAGGTGATGCCAACGCTTGGTGTCGATGTCACCTTCATCGGCCCCGAGTCGCTGCTTCCCGAGTCGCCAATCGGAGGTGTCGAAGTGACATGTGACCTGGACGCGATTTTGCCTGAGCTCGATGTGATCTACCTGCTCAGAGTACAGCGGGAAAGGGGGGCCCTCGTGGGTGACGACTACGAGACGCGTTATCGCCTCGACGGCAAACGGGCCTCACGGATGAAACCAGAGGCTGTGATCATGCATCCGGGACCACTCAACCGGGGTGTGGAAATCGCACCGGATGTAGCCGATGGCCCGCGCTCGCTGATCCTCGATCAGGTACGCCATGGAGTGCCGACACGTATGGCCGTGCTCGCTGAGATCTCAAGGACATTGCAGTGATAGCAATCGAAGGAGGAACGGTCTTGACGCCGACGGGACTGGTCGGAGCCACCGTCGCCATCGAAGGCTCGAGGGTCGTCTCGGTGGGAGTGGATGTAGCTGACCCTGACGTCGTCATCGACGCTTCTGGATGTTTGGTGGGCCCGGGATTCGTCGACGCCCATGTCCATTTCCGTGATCCCGGACAGACATGGAAGGAGGATCTGCTGACCGGCTCGGCCTCAGCAGCAGTCGGCGGCTACACCGCGGCCGTGGTCATGCCCAACACCGATCCCGCGATCGACGATCCGACAAGAGCGTCGGATCTGCTTTCCAGGGGCAACGCCGGTGGGCCGATCGAGATTTCGGTGGCTGCGGCCCTCACTCGCAATCGCGCTGGTTCCGAGA
>JBAVIK010000002.1:0-5577 GCA_049686815.1 Acidimicrobiia bacterium
CGTATCGACGCAAAGCACCCGTCTCACCGGAGGCGTTTGGTCTTTGAAATACCCAGTTCTGCCAGGCTGTGAGTCTGCCAAAGATCTTGGTTTCCATGGTCTCAGGCCCAGGGAATCGAAGATTGGCCTCGAGACCGGTCAACCCGTCGGGTGAGAACGCGGAGCGCTCTTCGAGGACGATGCGAAGCTCGTCGTCCCAGTCGATGTCGTCCATCGCGTCGGTGACCAGTCCATCCGTGAGAGCAGCCGACGCGTCTAGATGCGCACCGATCGTCGCTTGTGCCTTCGCCAACGCCCCGGGATCACCCCAGAACCTGGTTTCGATCCGAGAGAGCCCGTTGGACATCGGGAGGATCCCATTGTTGATCTCGGTGAACACGATTCGAGCCTCGTCGCCACTTCCCTCCCCAGCCCAGGTGCCGATCAGCATGTATGAGCGATCGGCGGCCAACGTTACGTCGGCGAGAAAACCACCGAAACACGATCCCGGCTCGATGAGAGCGATGATCGTTCGCGATGTGAGGTCGATCCGTCGCAGAACTCGGGCAAGTAGCAGACGCACCTCGCGCAAAAACCAGTGGTCCAAGATCCTGACGACCGCGTCGTATTCGAGAATCGCCTCGAGGCTGCCTTCGGATTTGAAGATGATGGTCCCGATGTCGAGCTCGTTGACCCGCAGGTGGAGAAGCGCATCGTCAAGCTCACGTGCCATCCGCAGCGGATAGAAGGAGTCTCCTTCTATGACGGCGTGCTCTGCGGTGAGCGGTGCCGGAGTGTCCGGCCCTCGAATCGTGATTGTGGCGGTTCGCTCCTCCCGATCGAGAGACACCCCAACCGAGGAATACTCGATCAGATCGATCTCAACCGACTTCGCCAACGGACCGAGATGGACTCCATCAGCGGTCTCGGGACGATCGGACCGCCCAGCCATCTCGGCTGCTCGAGCAGCCACCGTCTCCTTGAAGGATGATGCAGGGACGAGCTCGTCGACCAGCCCCCAATCCCGGGCCTTCTCTCCCTTGACTCCTTCTTCGAGGGTGCAAAAGACGTCGGCGAGATCGCGGCGAACATGACGTTTGTCCACCAGACGGGTGAGCCCGCCGGTCCCGGGCAGAACCCCGAGAAGCGGCACCTCGGGCAATGAAACTGCCGCATTTCGATCGTCGATCAGCAGAATGTGGTCGGTGGCGAGGGCGAGTTCGTACCCACCACCTGCGGCGCTCCCGCCCAGAGCCGTCAGATACGTCTGACCCGAGTTTCGTGTGGCATCTTCCATCTCATTGCGAGTCTCGTTGGTGAACTTGCAGAAATTCACCTTCATTGGGTGAGTTGAGGTGGCGAGCATCCCGATGTTGGCACCGGCGCAGAACATGCGGTCGAGATCCGAGCCAACCACGACCGCGCCGACATCTGGATGCTCGAATCGGAGTCTTCGCACCGCATCGGCGAGCTCGATGTCGACACCGAGGTCATAAGAGTTCATCTTCAGCTCGTAGCCGGGAAGGATTCCCCCATCGGGGTCGACCCCCATATTCAGATATGCAACCCGTCCGTCGATGGCGATCGACCAATGCCGATAGGAGCCTGGTTCAGTCTGAAAATCGATCACAGCCCCTACGCTAACCACGAGGATGTCAGACCGGTCAGCCGACAACCAGAGCCTGGTCGAGAGTCGCGGCCATCAGCTGGAATATCGCCTTTTGGGTGAAGGTAGAGATCGGGCTCAACTCGTGTTTCTGCATGAGGGCCTGGGCAGCATCGATCTCTGGCGCGAGTTTCCTGATCAGGTGGTCCGGACTACGGGACGGCCCGGTCTGGTCTACTCACGTTACGGCCATGGCTGGTCGGATCCCCTCGACGGGCCCCGCACGCCCCGGTTCATGCATCAAGAGGCTCTCGACGTCTTGCCTGGGATCGTCGAGCAGACCGCTACCCACGCTCCGATCCTCATTGGCCATTCCGACGGTGCGTCGATTGCGCTCATCTATGCGGGAGCGGGTAACCCTGTGAGCGGACTGGTACTCATCGCCCCTCACGTGATGGTGGAAGACGTTGGGGTGAAGTACCTGGCATCACAGGCACGAACGTACGATGAGACAAACCTGGCCCACCGCATGGCGAAGTATCACGCCGATCCGGATACGACCTTTCGCGGCTGGTCTGACGTTTGGCTGAGCGATGCCTTCAGGTCATGGAACATCGAGGAGTTCCTGCCATCCATCAACTGCCCTGTCTTGCTGATTCAGTGTCGGGGAGATCGCTACGGGACACTGATACATCTCGACATGATCGAAGACACCGTGTCGGGGCGAACACAGAGACTGGTGCTTGAAGGCGATAGCCACTCACCACATCTGTCACACTCCGAAGACGTGGTTCGAGCGACCGCCGAATTCATAGAGAAACTCGAGGAGGGCTGACATGGCAGCAGAGGTAACGGTGAAGCGACGTGTCGAATGGATGGACACCGACGCCGCCGGCATCTGGCATCACTCGACTGTGATTCGTTGGGCCGAGGATGCCGAAGCAGAACTACATAGGAGACTCGGGATCGTCCAGCGGACGTTTGGAGCGACACCCAGGGTCAACATCGAGTTCAACTATGGAGTCCCGCTCCGCTTCGACGACGAAGTCGACGTCAATCTGAAGGTCGGCGCGATGGGTGAGACCTCGATCACCTACGAGGTGTCGGTGAACCGGGACGGAGATACGCTTGCCTCCGGTCGGATGGTTGCGGTGCTGATCGATCGGACGAGTGGAGCCAAGAAACCTTGGCCCGAGGACATGAGAAGAGCCCTCATGTCTCCCGGAGCCTGAAGCGCTGGGTCTTACCGGTAGCCGTGCGGGGGAAGTCCGAGACGAATTCGACGATGTGGGGGAACTGGTATCTCTGCAGGGTCTGACGACACCAGTCCTGGAGCTCTGACACCAATGACTCTTCGGCCCCGAAGCCGTCATTGAGGATCACAAAAGCCTTGATCCGGGAGACATTCTCGACTTCTACCGCCACCACTGCACCCTCGTTCACGGCGGAATGCTCCATGAGACGGTTTTCGATCTCGATGGGGCTGACCCATAGACCACCGATCTTCATCATGTCGTCGACACGGCCCTCGTAGGTGAGATAGCCGTCTTCGTCCATGTGATAGCGGTCCCCTGAGGCGAACCACTCGCCCATCAATTTGGCTCGGGTTCGTTCGGCCTGATGCCAGTAACCGGTCAGGGATGTTGGCCCATTCACCCAAAGCTCGCCGGCCTCACCGGGTGCCACTAGCTGACTCTCCGGATCACGAATCTCCAACTCGTAACCTTCCACAGCCACACCCGAAGTTCCCGGCCTCACCTCCCCAGAGCGGTTGGAGCAATAGATGTGGAGCATCTCGGTGGAGCCGAGCCCGTCGAGTATCTCGACACCGGTGCGCTCGTGAAACCGACGCCAGATCTCGGGCGGAAGTGGCTCGGCCGCAGATATCGCAAGCCGGACCGATGACCAGTCGACAGTCTCGAACTCGTCGGATGAGAGGATGGCATTGAAAAGGGCTGGCACCGAGAAGTAGAGGGTGGGGCGATGGGTAGCGACACGCTCCAAAAGAGCCTGGGGTGTTGGCCGGCCCGTCAGATACACCGAAGTGGCCCCGACCGACAGTGGAAAGGTCAGGTTGTTGCCCAGGCCATAGGCGTGAAACATCTTGGTGCTCGAAAAGGCAATGTCGTCTTCTGTGATACCGAGAGTCGGTTCCGCATAGAGACGAGCCGTCTCCGGGAGACTGGCATGACGATGCATCACCGCCTTGGGCAGCCCAGTCGACCCCGAGCTGTAAAGCCAAAATGCCGGGTCGTCGACATGGGTCGCAACCGGCTCGAACTCGCCATTCGGAGCTTTCAGCCAATCATCAAACGAGATCTCGAGACCTTCGCCGTTGGCCACGATGCCGACCACATGGGGTCGGGATGCCAGCTGTGGTCCAACAGAACTGAGAAACGCTGCATCGACGATGGCGGCGACTGCGTAAGAATCGTCGAGGAAGTAGCCAAAATCATCTGCCCTGGCGAGAAAATTCACCGGTATCGGGACGGCGCCCATCCGCATCGCCCCGAGAAACGCTGCCGGAAATGCGGGAGTGTCATCCAACACGAGGAGCACCCGCTCTCCACGTCTAACACCGAGATCGACCAGGTGAGCTGTAACGGAGGTGGTGACATCGAGCAATTGGGAGAAAGTCCACTTCTCGTTGGTTGCGGTGATGATCGCCGTCTTGTCGGCTCGTCCCGCCTCGAGATTGCCGTCGAGGATCGTGCTGACATTGGCTTGCGTCTGCATAAGCCCAAACGTAGACGACATGCGGGTTGTGATGTCGCCGCTTACGCTGCTTCACCATGACAGAAGGCCGGACCAGAAGGGGCAGCAACCAGCCGAGACTGACACTGATCTTCTGGAGGGACATCCCCGCACAGGTCAAGGCGAAGTCAGGTCGTTCCAGAGTGAGCGCCCCGCTCTCCGACCGGTTCATGATCGCTGTGGACGCCGCGGCTACCAAGGCCGGCAAGACCTCGACCGACGACTACATCGCCGAGTGGCGCGAAGAGGGCCGACCGTGTGGCGAAGACCTTCAAAGCGAGGTCGACGAGGCGGTCAGGCTGGTCGAGGCGGCCTATCCACCCGACCTGATCAAGACCTATGTGCGGAACGAGGGTTGGGCGCCTGGAAGAGAGCCCGGAGACTCCGCTAGCGAATCTCCATGAAGTCGGCCCTTTCACAGGCCTCGACCATGCTCCGGATGTCGTCATAGTCGGAGGGCTTGACCTCGACCCAACGCTCCACTGTCCCAAGATCGAGGATCTCCCGACCCCCGGGGGTCTCGTGGAACTCGACGAGGACACTTCTCACCGCATCGCGGAACTCCGAATCAAACCGTTTCGAGACAGCGACGGGCTGGATCGTGGAAGGCCCGAGCGCCTCAATCACCTTGAGGTTGTTGGTGACTTCCGGGTGGTCACGCATCTCGATGGCCAATACCTGCGAGTCGATCGCCGATGCGTCCACCCGACCGTCGGCAACCATCCGCACCGATTCTTCGTGGAAGCCGGCATCAACGACTTCGCTGAAGAATCCGCCGGTCTCCCCGATGGTGACCAGGTGGTAGCGGGTGATCCCGTAACCGGATTGGGAGAGAGGCTCGTTGAAGGACCAGGACCGTCCCCGCAGATCGAGAAACGAGTCGGCGTCGCTGTCACGGTGGACGATCACATCGGAGAAGTAGATGGGTTGGCCTCCATATCTGTCGCCCTGAAGGACGGGAGCGGCGATCGGGACTGCAGGTTCGATCCCCTCACGCTCGAACATGACGTAGGGAAGACTGCACACGAAACACACGTCATTCACATCGTTCCGACAATTCTCGTAGTCGGTCTCGACCACAAGCTCGGTCGTCATCCCAAGTGCGTCTCCAACGGTTTCAGCCATCGCCTCATAGACATGAAGCATGTTGGGAGCGAGAAAGGTTCCGAAACGCAGCTGGGCCACCGCTGCACCATACGTCCGTTGCCCAGGCGAATGGCTAGCTGTGACGACCCTTT
>JBAVIK010000003.1:0-8833 GCA_049686815.1 Acidimicrobiia bacterium
GAATCGGCGGCAGCGTCATCGGCATGGCTCCCGCTCGCATTCATCCAAATTGGCGCGACGGGCATACGATTCGTCCCAGTGCGCCCAGCAACAGCCATCGTCATCCTGATCTTGCTCGCCATCATCGCTGTGGCCGGGATCATTCAGCTGTGGCTGATCTATTCCCCACCAAGCTGATCGCCACTCCAGCTTCGAGACCGAGCTTCTCAGCAGCGGACCCACCCCGTACCGCCAAGGCCATCAAGCCTGCCGAGTCGACATGAAGCATGGGCTCACCGTCGGGGACGTCAGCGTAAGCAGTGACCCAGCGCAGTGACTTGAGTGTCGAGCCGATTCTCAGATTCGCCACTTGGCCGTGTGCTAACCCGATCTGAGAGAGGTCTTCAGGAGAGATATTGGTTTGTACGTTGCCAAATCCGTCCACCCACCAAACCTCGCCAGTAACGCTGGTGTTGTCAACGTCCGAAAGCGGCAGAAGCATCGGTGTGACGTCTTCGCCCGAGAGTTGGGGCCCGAGATCGCCGAGCGCTGCATCACCTGCCGCGAGCAACGCGGCAGCCGGCCCGAAGATGTCGCGGCCGTGAAAGGTCTCTCCTGGGGAGGGGATCATCGCTTCAGGGTTTTCAATCGAGACGATGGTGGTTGCCCCACCGGTCATCGCCACGGCAGGCGACAGCAACCCATTGTCGGGCCCCACAAAGAACCCCCAAGGAGTCTGGAGTGCCAAGGCTTTGCGGTCAGAGCCCACACCAGGATCGACAACGGCAAGGCAGACACCCTCAGGCAAATACTGAATCGCCCTGGTGAGCGCGAGGGCTCCGGACTTGACGTTGCCTCGGGGGACCGCATGAGTCACGTCGATCACTCTTGATTCCGGGGCGAGCTTGCCCAACACCCCGTGAATCACTCCGACGAACTCATCCTGGAGACCAAAGTCGGACAAAAAGCTGATCGGCAACGACATTTGGCGGCGACGCTAGTGGGGGTGTCCGCCGAATGGAGACAGACGCCAAAACCTCAAATAGAGCAAACCTCAGGTAGTGCCGGTCATATATGGTCGAAATCCGCTCAACTTCGCAAGCCGAGCCTGCAATCCACGCCCTCGTCCTATATTCGTGTCAATGGGAGAACATTCCTACGAAGCGCTGGCGAGGGAAGTGGCGTCGGCAGATGTCTCGATGTTGATAGGGGGACTGGACACCGGTAAGACCACGATTGCCATCGAGGCCGTGAAGATCGCTCTCTCAGAAGGCAAGACTCCGGTTCTCGTCGACGCGGACGTGGGAAACACGACGGTCGGACCACCAGCATGCGTTGGCATGAAGGTGTTTCAGAGTGCCGTCGATCTGAACACCGTGGCAATGCCAGACGCACTCCAATTCGTCGGGGCGGTGACACCGTCACGGCTCGTCCTTCAGCATGTGGTGGCCACGGCGGTGATGGTCGATCTCGCCAGGCGGCATGGAGACATCGTGATCATCGATACGACCGCGGTGGCAGCGGGTGTCTCCGGAGAGACCCTCAAGTATCACAAGACAGAGCTATGCAGGCCCCAGAAGATCATTGCCCTTCAGCGTGGAGAGGAGATGGAGCCGGTGGTCGGCATGCTGCGTCGATTCCTCGGCGTCGACGTCGTCACCGCACCGACCGATCCACAGCTCACACCGCTGTCACCCGATTTGAGGGCGCGGAAGAGGACAGAAGGGTTTGCGGCCGCGTTTCACGAGCCGTTGGAGCGTTGGAAAGTGAGACCAACAGTTTTCGCGCCGACACTCCCGGTGGGTCTCAACCTCGAGCGTCTCGACGGTGTCCTCGTTGGCGTCCAGGATGCGGGCGGAAGCTGTCTCGGTCTGGGGGTTCTCTCATACGAGGAGGAGATTCTCCGGGTGATCACCAACGTGGGCGAAGGCATGACCGGACTCCGTTTGGGCTCGATGAGACTCGAACTCGACGAGTACGAATCCACCGTTGTCAACCTTCGAGAGGTCATGTTCGGGGTCTAGCGACCTATAAGGCAAGCTCAAGGATCCGGACCCTTGGGCCGATACCCCAAGCATGCTGGGGAAGCGGCGATGGCTGTCGATAGTACTGATGGCAACACTTGCGACCATCGGTTTTGGCATGTCTGCTGGCGCAGACGGGGCCTCCGAGGGTGAATTCCTCGCGAAAATCAACGCTGAACGCTCAGCGCAAGGTCTCGGATCTCTCAGCGTCGATGGCGGGCTGGTGTCACACGCTCGCAAACACACTCAGGACATGATGGATGCCGGATCGATTTTCCATTCTTCTTCGGGTGAGCTCCAGGCGGCGGGTGGCAGTGGATGGTCCAAGCTCGGCGAAAACGTTGGTCGAGGCGGGACCGTTCCGTCGCTTCATAGCGCTTTCATGGCCTCGGCGGGACACAAGAAGAACATTCTCGGTGACTACAACAAGGTCGGAATCGGTACCGGAACCAAAGACGGTGTCATCTATGTCACGGTGGTCTTCATGAAGAAAGGCGGGTCTTCCCCGCCGCCCACGACTCAGCCACCGGCAACTACACCGACCACATCTCCGGCGTCGACAAACACAACCAAGGCACCCTCGACGCCAAAGGCGACCACGACCACAACTCTTCCGCCTACAACCACCACGACGACTCTCATCGTGGGCCCAGACAAACCGGTGACGCCGGGTGAATCCTGTCTCGATGCAACCCGCTTCTTCTGGACCTGTCACGACTAGACGCCCTTCCAGATAGTTCACCACTCTCCGTGCAAACATCCTGCACACAGAGCCGAATTTGATTGCTAAGTTCCCTTCGGGCAATCAAATGGGCAATGGGAAGGCTGCTGGGCATGTCGAGAATCCGCGCGATGGGTCGCCGATCGGTTGTTGTGACCCTGGCCGCCGTAGGTCTGATCGGACTGCTTACGGCGGTGGGAATTGCGAGTCTCGGAAGCCCTGATGAGATCGTTTTCGTCAATAACTCCAACGGATCGATGTCGATTCACCTTGGTGGCTACACCCAGACGATCCCGAGCAGCGGGCCGGGATGTAAGAAGGTCCCCATCGGAGACCCCGTACTTCAGATCACTCCAACCGGTTACACCAACCAGCTGGGTCTCGTCGAAGACGGTTTGGGCTCCAGCGAGAACCGGGGTGGTAACGCCCAGAATTGTGGACGCGTCAACTATCTGGGCGGGACCCCTGTCACCGAAACGCTGAGCTTCAAGCTGGGCACATCGGCCACCAACCGGGCGATCAAGTTCACGCAGTGGGATTTCGAAGCCAAATTCGACACCCAGATGCTTTTTACCTTCTACGCCAACGGCAATCCGGTCGGTAGCGTCACTTGGAATCCCGGAGACACCTCTGACGAGGGCCCCGACTCCAAATTCAATGACAAATATCGGCTCTACACCTGGGTCGCCAACGGAACAGGTCACTTCGGCACAGACGCTCCCGCCGCGAGCACCCCCTTCGTCCTGTTTGACGAGGTGAAGATCAGCATGATGTCCGGCGGTGTCGCCGTAGAGGGTGGGGCCGACTGGCAGTACTCGACAGAGCCCGTCGACGAGCACCGTACCGTCTTCTATCTGGCGGACCTGACTCCGAGCGTTGCCATCGACAAACAAACCAACGGCTTCCAGGGATCGACACCGGGCTCGCCTTTGTTCATTCCTGTAGTTCATCCAGACGACGAAGAAGTTCCGACAGAAGTCACATGGACCTACGACGTGACTAACACCGGGAATGTCTCTCTGGACAACGTTGTGGTCACCGACGATCAGGGAGTTGAAGTAGAACCCCCAACCGAAGACGGGAATGGGACTCTGGACCCCGGTGAGACCTGGACCTACCAAGCTTCCGGCGCTGCGGTCCCAGGAAGCTATGACCCTTCCAGTCCCGATCCATTCGCCCCCTACCTGGGCTACTCAAACACAGGTTCGGTTACGGCAAACTCCGTCCTCGACCCCAACGCGACGGTCACCGAGTCGGACAACTCCGGCTACTACGGGTCGGATCCGTCGATTGAAATCGAGGTAACCAGCCCAGGTGTGGTGACGTTCCCCGACGACGTGGGCTGGACTTTCCTCATAACCAACACTGGCAACGTGCCGTTGGGGACGGTGCTGGTAAGCGAGGACGGTACGCCTCTAACTGGCTGTGTTCTTGACCCTGGTCCAAGTGAAACGGCTCTTCCCGACTGCACCATCCGAGAGCTCGTACCGTCCGAGAACGTGACTGTGGGGTACAGCGAGCCCGCTGATCCGTTGGACACGTCGACCGAGTTCACCGTCGAGGGACAAGACCCGATCGGTACCACCACGAGTGACGGATCGGGGCCGGTGGAATATGTGTTCAACTACCCGCCTGTCGCGGTTGATGATTTCTACGAAACCAATGAGCGGGCGGCTGCCGACCCAGAATCGGCCCTGACGTTTACCGTTCCATTCGACGGCGTCCTCGGCGTCCTCGATCGGGGCGATCCGACGAACGCGGACCCTGATAGCGACTCCGACGTGGACAGCGACCCATTGACTGTTGGCCCGAACATGATTGAAACAACGATGGGTGGGGAGATCACCCTCAACCCAGGGGGCGGGTTCGACTACACGCCTCTACTCCTAGATGACTCCGGTTGGGCCCCATGGGAGCAGGCGGATGGCTCATTCAGCTACACCGACACCTGGGAATACACGTTGAGTGATGGGCGGGGAGGCACCGCCACGGGTCTCGTCTCCATCGAGGTTCAGCGTGTTGTGTGCTCACGTGAGAAGGTGGGCGACACCGACACCGTCCTTGGCTTCGCGTTCGGCGAATTCACCTTGCTGCCCGACGAGTTCGGAGTGGTGGCATGCAAACCATATGGTGTTGTCGCCAACGCGGCAGACCAGGAAGTCACCCTTACGGTGCCGCCTCCGGGGCCCGGTGTCCCACCAGTCAACTTCAGTGGAATTCTCCGTGGCAACGCTGAGGAGATCGATGCTGGAGGGATTGGCGAACTGACGATAGGTCTTGCCTACGACCCCTTTGGGACCGGCTTTCGACCCCTTTTGGAGTGTGACGGCGACCCAGTCTTCGATCGGAAAGACACCATCGATGACGTCACCGACGATGTAGTCGTATTCGCCGAAATCCCGATTGGAGAGACCTGGTGTCTAGCCGGAATCTCGGTCCAGGTCGAGGATGGCGAACTGATCTCTTACCACTTCGTCTATGGCGAAGAGGACCCGGGGTTCAAGTTCAGATAAGAACTCAACGATCAGGAGACGTCATCTCGATGCCGAGCTGTTCGAATAGTGTCGTGGCCTCGGTGGCCGAGCGAGAATCGATGGTTCGACCAAGTGCCACGAGCAGTTCGGCACGCGCTTCGAGGAGGAGCGCCAGCTCAAACAGGCTTCGTTGAGCCCGGGCCATCGCCAACGCATCGTCGAACGCTGCCAGACCTTCTTTCGACTGACCCTGCTCCGCCAGAGCTCGACCTCTCACTCGGCCCAGACCAAGTGATACCTCGTCAGCGAGATCAGGGTATGAAGTCTGGAACTCGTCAATCCTCCTCAGAACCTCCGACGCACGCTGCGCCTTAAGCAAGGCTTCAAAGAGAGCTAGGACAGTTTCCGCCGTCCACGGGGTGGGGGCACTCGGAATTTGGTCTCTGACCAAGGTTTCGAGGCGATCAACGGCGGAGTCTTCTCTGTCGGCCGCAAGCAGGATCCTTGCTTGTAGCAACTGCACGAGCGGCATGAACGTATCTGATTCTGTTGCAGTAAACACGCGATGTGCCTCCGCTATCAGCCTCCGTGCCTCATCAAGTTTCCGCTGCGAAATGAGTAGCTCAGCCAGGTTCGCTTTTGCCAAAGCTGAATCCAAGACATTCCCTGACGAAACTGCGGCCTCGGCCGCCCGCTGGTACCAGCCAATGGCTCCCGCCCAGTCCCCCTCCATGTACGAGATCGCTCCCAGATTGATCAAGGCGGCACCACTTCTCTCGTGCATCGCCAGCTCTCTATATATCTCAATCGCTTCCGGACTTCGCTTTTCGGCCGAGATTCCCATCATGAAGTTCGCCCAGTCAAGGACGACAAGCGACCGTGCCAACGCTTCTCTCTCATCGACGCGTTCTGCCGCACTGGCTGCCCTCTGGGCAAGGTCGCGCGCCTCCGCCGGTTGATTGTTGGCCGCCAGCACACTCGCCTCAAAAGCATCAAGTCGAGCGAGCAAACGCAGCCGGTCGCCATCAGAAGAACTCGGAACTGCACGTCGCCCCTGTGTCAGGCTTCGCTTCGCCTCCGACATCCGACCTGTTTCCATCCACGACCCGGCCCGGAGCAATGAGATCTCAGCCCGTCTACTTCCATCCTCTGCCGCGCTGCGCCACGCGCGACTCAAGAACCTGCGCGACTCGTCCATGCGGCCAGCCAACTCGGTTACGGCGGCCAGCTCGATCCAGAGGTCAGTAATCACTGTCTCGTCGTCAATCACAATATTCCGAACGGCCTCCAGGGCCCTCTTATAGTGCCGTGCCGCGTCGGTGTTGGCGTATGCCGCCCTCGCCTTGTCACCAGCAAGCCGCGAGTACCGGTACGCCTTCTCGAACTCGCCTGCCTCGAAATAGTGGAGAGCGAGAAATTCGGCCACGGCCTCGGTGTCATCACCGGCCAGACGCTCGATGACCTCACCGGCCCGGGCGTGAAGCACCCGGCGACGCCTGTATGACAGCGACTGATAGGCGACATCATGGACCACCGCATGACGAAAGCGAAGACGCTCCTCGCCATCGACGATAATGAAAAGACTCAGGTCTCCAACGGTTGCCTTATCGAGAGCAAACCCCTCGGGTTCGAGCAGTTCGTTGGCCACAACCCGACGAAAACTGCGACCCAACACCGACAGAAACATCAACACCTGACGGGTGAATGGTGGGAGCGCATCGATTTCGGTGGACACCACTGCATCGAGAGACGACGGAAGCTGGTCGACGTCACCTGTTTCCCGCATCAGCTGCAACAACTCGGCGAGAAACAACGGGTTTCCGGCCGCCTTTGACACCACGGCCTCCAACTCGTGTGGCCTCAGTGGCGCCGCGTCGGTGGCTTCTATGACGATGGTGCGGGCCGCTTCCTCATCGAGGAGCCCCAACGCGATCTGTCCACCCGGAGCCTCGACACTCAACTCCTCGGGACGTGCGGTCAATACAACCGACCAGGAACGGTCCTCGGCGGCCCTCCCAAGATGCTCCAGAAGCCCCATGGACGCCTCGTCAATCCAGTGGACATCTTCGGCAAGGACCACCAGAGGGGCGGTGTAGAGCGACTCGAGGAACTCCACGAACGCGTCCGCAGCGCGATCGGGACGGAACTGCGGGTCATATGCCGCGGTCGTCTCGTTGTCCGCCGCCTCGATGTGCATGATGTCACCAAGCAGCGGAACCGCCCAAGCCAGTTTTGGTGTCTTCGAGACAACCACCTCGGTCAGAGCGGAGACCATCTCGGTTTGGGGCCCACGCTGAATCCCTAGAGCCGCTCTCATCGGGTCGCGAAATGCCCAATAGGGGATGTCGGTGCCACTTGGCTCGGATTGGATGAGAAGAGTGTCGAGACCGGGGCACCGTTGCAGCACCTCGGTGACGAGACGAGTCTTACCGATGCCGGCGCCCCCGGTGATCGTCATGATCCCACCAGTCCCGGTGCTGGCACAGGTCGTGACGATCTGAACCAGCATCTGGGTCTCGGTCTCCCGACCGTGAAACGGCAACTCACGCTCAAGAGTTGGTGGTCTGACACCCTTCTCTTCCCCCACCCCGTACGCCTGAACCGGTTCCTTCTTACCCTTGACCCTGAGTGGCTCCAGAGCCTCGGTCTCATAGAGGGTTGACGAGAGATCCAGGACCGTCGGGCTGGCGAGCAAGCTGCCCGGTGCTGCAGCCGCCATGAGCCGCGCCGCCACATTCACAGTGTCACCCATGACCGTGAAGGTCCGACGCTTTTGGGTACCAACGTCACCGACAAACACGTGGCCCCGGTTCACACCAGCTTTCAACGTGACCCCAATATCGGCGTCGAGCACCGAGCGCAAGGCTCTCAGCATCCTGCCCTCATCGTCGTGCCGACTGGTCGGCACACCGGAGGCGAGGATGACCTTCCCGCCATCGCCGTCGATGTCGGTGGCGAGAAGTGTCACTCCCTCACGCTCAGTCGCCTCCTGCACAACCCCCACAAGACGTTCGAAATGGTCGGCAGCCGTCGCGCCGCCTTCTCGGGAGATCAACGAGTCAGTTCCTTGAAACTCGACGAACCCAACGGTGGCAAGTCGATGTTCTGCCTCCCCCGAGCCCGCCCGGAGGCGCTCTCGGAGACCGATGGGCACCGCCTCGGCGACCACGTCTCCGCCGGTGACAGACCCAACACCATCATTTGGCGGGTGATGGATCTTTCGCTTCTTCATCAGCCAGCCAGGGCCTTTTGCGGCTCCGATGAAGTCGGCTGGCAACATCGACCTAACGTCATGGCTGACCACGATCTCACCGGCGCCGGCGGTGGCCTCCATCTCGGTTGTCTTGGTAGCGGCCGGACCAGTGACGAGGAGTTCACGGTGCGTGATCCCCACCAGGAACAAGTCAATTTCTCCCGAGTGAATCCCCGAGGACATCCGAAGGTCGATACGACCTACAGAAGTCGACAGTTGTGAGGCCAAACGCAGAGTGGACCTCATCTCAACTGCCGAGGCACAAGCCTGCACCACGTGGTCGTCGCCGGTGAACAGCAGAAGAAGCGCATCTCCACCGAACTTGAGCAACGAACCGCCACGACCAGCGACAACTTCGAGCATCTCGCTGAACACCCTGTCC
>JBAVIK010000004.1:0-5565 GCA_049686815.1 Acidimicrobiia bacterium
GCTTGGCGAGATCCGCCTCCTTCTCAGTCAGATTCGACGACAGACCGTTGATCGTCCCGTATCTGAGCTCGGCGGCCAGAGCCAAATCACCTGACCGTTCTGCGATCTCGGCCTTGCCCCGGGCGTCCTCGATCTCACCTTTGATCCGACGGATCTCGGTGATCACGTCCTTCTCCAGATTCCACCGGGCCGAGAGAACGTTGATCTCCTCGGTGAGATCGGCGATCTCCGCCTCGACGCCTTCGCGTCTTTCCGCCGAAATCGTGTCGGACTCCTTCTTGAGAGCCTCTCTTTCGATTTCCAATTGAATGCGGCGGCGGGTCAACTCGTCGATCTCCTCGGGCATCGAGTCGATTTCGATCCGAAGACGTGACGCCGATTCGTCAATGAGGTCGATGGCCTTGTCGGGGAGGAATCGAGCTGGGATATAGCGATCGGATAGAACCGCCGCGGCCACCAGGGCCGAATCGGTGATCCGGACACCGTGGTGTACTTCGTAACGTTCCTTGAGCCCCCGGAGGATCCCGATGGCCTCTTCGACACTGGGCGGCTCGACAATGACGGGTTGGAAACGGCGCTCAAGGGCGGCATCTTTCTCGATGTGCTTGCGGTACTCATCGAGAGTCGTCGCCCCAATGAGACGGAGCTCACCCCTCGCCAGCATCGGCTTGAGCATGTTGGAGGCGTCCATCGCTCCTTCGGCCGCACCCGCACCGACCAGTGTGTGAAGCTCGTCGAGGAAGGTGATCACCTCACCTTGCGACTGTTTGATCTCCTCGAGGACGGCCTTGAGCCGCTCCTCGAACTCACCGCGGTACTTGGCGCCTGCAACCATCGAGGCGAGGTCGAGCGAGATGATTCGCTTGGTCTTGAGACCCTCGGGGACATCGCCGTCGGCGATCCTCCGTGCCAGACCTTCGACAATCGCGGTCTTGCCAACACCAGGCTCTCCGATGAGGACCGGGTTGTTCTTGGTCCGCCGCGACAACACCTGGATGACCCGTCTGATCTCGTCGTCCCTACCGATGACCGGGTCGAGCTTCCCCTCCCGAGCGGTTTCGGTCAGGTCACGGCCATATTGTTCGAGAGCGTTGAGAGTCGACTCGGGGTTCTCCGAGGTGACCTTGCGACCGCCACGTATCCCTTGAAGAGCCTCGAGGATTGCCGTGGTTGTCAGCCCCATTTCGCGAAACACCTGACCCACACCGTCTTTGCCTTCAGACAGGCCAAGGATCAGGTGCTCAACCGAGAGGTAATCGTCGCCCATCGAAGACCGATGGCGATCGGCCGCGGCAAGAGCCGATGACAAAGCCGGGCTAGTCGCCAGCTCAGTCTCGCCATAGACATGTGTGCGGCTGTCGAGCAGATCCTCAACACGACGTCTCAGGTCCAACGGGGCCGTCTCGAGTCCGTCGAGCAATGGATAGACGATGCCTTCTCCCTGTGATAGGAGGGCCAAGACCAGATGCTCGGGGAGTATCGAACCGTGATGAAGCTCCCGGGCCAGTTCGGTCGCGGAGAGAAGCGCCTCCCGGCTCTTTGCGGTCAATTTCTCTGGATTCATAAGGACGGACTCACCTTCATGGTTTAGGTACATTTAGTCGGAAAACTTGAGTCTTAGTGTATCAAGTCTGACTTGAACCTGCAAGATGGCTAACTTTGGAAAAGATGGTGTCAGAGATCACCTATCGTGAGTTTGAAGAAGCCGACACCCGGCCGGTCTTCAAGGTATTTCGCACCTCGGTCTTCGATTATGTGCGGCAGATCGGTCTGGTGGGAGCAGACGCCGAGGACGACATCGAGGCCGCGTGGAATCGTCAGGGATCGATGGCCCGACACCTCGCCGACACCGCCCATGCAGATTGGGTGGCGGAGCAGGGAGACAAGATCATTGGTTGGGCCCGGTCGATCGAGCGCGACGGCCACGTGCAACTGACCCACTTCTTCGTGGATCCCTCGGCGCAGGGAAAGGGTGTCGGGCGTGGTCTTCTCAAGCGTGCGTTCTCCGAAGCCGAGGGGCAACACCGCGCAGTCATCGCAACTCAAAACCCCCTGGCTCTTGGTCTCTACTTGCGTTCTGGTGTGGAGTTCCGGGGTCAAACATTCGAGCTCGCAGGAACACCACGGGTTCGTGATGTCATCGGAACGGTCCTATTGGAACGTTCCGATCTGACCGAAGAGATCATTTCGATCGACATCGAGACAGTCGGGTTCGAGCGGAGAGTCGACCTCGAGTACCTGGCCGATGATCGGCCGCTATATGCCGTGATCAACGCGGGCCGCATGGTCGGGTATGCATTCGGAAGTAATGGGACCTACACCGGACCAGCGGCAGTCGTCACTCCCGATCTCCTACCCGGGGTTCTCTCCGGTCTCGACACCGAAGCCGCGGCTATGGGAATCGACTATGTCCGATACACGATCCCGGGGCCGGCGGCGGGAGCAATCCGATGGGCCCTCAACGCCGGTCACCGCATCGACCCCTTCTATGAGGTTCTCCTCACCGAGCAACCCCATCTCAAACTGGATCGTTACCTGATGACCCAACCCGGGTTCATCTGGTAGGCACCGGGATCCTTTGTTTGGCAGTATCCGGCTATGACGCTGGAGATCCGTGTGTTGGGACCGTTGGAGGTCGAAGTCGACGACGTCTCATCGCTCGACCGCCCCTCACATCGAAGACTGCTCTCCATCTTCGCTCTCGATGCAGGCCAGAGAATCGGAACCGAGGTTTTGGTCGACCGTTTCTGGGGCGGGGAGCCGCCTCCCACGGCCAAAGCGGCCATACAAACCCACGTCTCGGCCTTGCGCCGAATTCTCGGTGATGGGCACATCGTCACCGAGGGCTACGGATATCGTCTCGATGCCGATCGCACCTCACTCGACCGAGCAAAGTTCGACAATGTCACCTCGGCTGCCCACGCAGCCGCAGTGGAGCATCGGGCGGAGGATCTTCTCGATTCAGTCGTTGCAGCGCTTGGCCTTTGGAGAGGAACGCCTTACGCCGAACTGGTCGACGACGATTTCGCACGAGCCGAGATCGCGAAACTCACTGAGATCCACCTCGAGCTGTATGAGCTCCGGGCTGAGGCCCTGATAGCTCTTGGTCGGATCGAGGAGGCCCTTCCCGACCTGGAAGCCCTGGTCGTCGAACACCCATTTCGGGAACGGCTTTGGGAGCATCTGATGACGGCCCGATACCGGCTGGGACGAAACGCTGATGCGCTCCGGGCCTATCAGGATCTGTCAGCCAACCTCGCCGAGATCGGTGTCGAACCAGGCGAACCACTACGACGACTCGAAGAGAAGATCCTCCTCCACGACAAGTCGCTCACCCACGCCAAACACAACCTTCCGACGGAGCTCGATTCCTTCATCGGCCGAGAAATCGAAATCAGCGAAGTCAAAGAGCTGCTCGCCAACAACCGACTGGTCACACTCACCGGACCGGGCGGGTCGGGGAAGACCCGCCTCGCAGTCCACCTGGCGCGGCAATTGTTGGACGAGTATCCCGACGGCATCTGGTTCGTCGAGCTCGCCGCCCTGAGAGATCCAGAGCTGATCAGCACCGAAGTCGTCAGGATCATCGGGCTATCACCGAGTGACGACCCCACTGGCCTCCTGGAGCGCGCGCTGGCCAACGACACGGCTCTAATCATCCTCGACAACTGCGAGCACATCCTCGAGAGGGTTTCAGACTTGGTCACGTCGATACTTCGGTCGTCGCCACATGTCGGCTTGATCGCCACCAGCAGAGAGCCTCTACGGGTACCTGGCGAAGCGGTCTACGAGGTACCGGGTATGACTCTTCCTGACAACGAGACGCCAACCCCCACCGCCACGGACCAATCTGACGCCGTACAGCTGTTCAGGAGCCGGGCGGGGCCTGCCACTAGATCCTTCGACACTGATCCCGACAGCGAAAGCGCAATCGTCGAGATCTGTCGTCGGCTCGACGGAATGCCACTCGCCATCGAGTTGGCGGCTGCGCGTGCAGCGAGTCTCGCGCCGCGTGTCATCGCCTCACGTCTCGACACCCGGTTCGAGCTGTTGACATCGGGCTCAGCGACGGCACCGCCTCGACAACAAACCCTCGAAGCAACAATCGACTGGAGCTATCAACTTCTAAGCCACGAGGAACAACGTGTTCTCCGTCAACTGGGCGTGTTCCGGGGTGGCTTCGACCTGGACATGGCTGAATATGTATGCAGCGGCCTCACCAACGGAAGCGTGGTGCCCGTCATATCGGATCTGGTCTCGAAGTCGCTGGTCTCCCGATATAAACCTGGCATCGGTCATCGATATCGACTCCTCGAAAGCGTTCGTGAATTCGCGCTGCTAGCACTGCAAGAAGCCGATGTACTGGAGGAAGCCCGGCAACATCACCTCCGGTGGTCCGTGGAGTTCGGCAACGGGATCCGACATCGAATCTATCGCGCCGACCGTGAAAGCCTCGGTGCACGAATACGACTTGAAGCAGACAATCTGCTCGCTGCCCTCGAATTCGCTGACCAAACAGACAACGGAGTGGCCGCAGGAATTCTTGCGGAGGCACTCGAGCGACACTGGTTTGCTCTCGATCAGAATTCCCGAGCGGTAGAGGCAACCGAGAGGGCCATTGAAGAACGTCGCGACGCCCCGAGCCAGGCCTATCTCAACGCTCGACTCTCCGACTTGCTCTTCTGGGCAAACGACCCCGACGGCTCGGTGACGCGAGCCGAACTCGCCTATCGGCTGGCACAGGATGTGGAACCCAGCCTCGAGAAGATGGTCGCCATCTCAACACTCTCCGAGACATACCTCATCAATGTCGGTCAGGACCCGGCCAGGGCTCGAACTGTGGCACAGGAAGCCCTCGAGATTGCGCTGACGCTGGGGGAACCGCTTCTCGAGGTGGTAGCACGAAGGATCGTGGCCAACTCCCTCGCGTGGAACGGTGATACGAAAGCCGGCATCGAAGAGGCCCAACTGGCCCTTCAAATCGCCAAGGGCTCCGGGGATCCAGGGTGGATTCTGGAATGCCAACAATGGCTGCTGCACGTGCTCTACATGGATCCAGTCGCCAGACGAGATCGCCCCGGCCAGGTGGTCGAAGAACTCATGGCCGAGTTCGACGAGCACGACCCGAGATGGGTAGACAAGCTGTCGCGGGGCTGGTTTCAATGGGCTTTGATACAGACCGGACATCTGGCTCGGGCTGAACGGAGCCAGGACGAGTTGGAGGAGCGCCGACACCTGGAGGGCTGGGCATTCGTCGAGCTACGGATCGTGCGCGCCACAGCCCGTTGGATGCAGGGCCGTCTCCACGAAGCCAAACAGGATGTGTTGGACGCCGAACGAGAAGGGGTGAACCCTCGCTGGTACCACGACTACTACCCCCTGCGTGTCGACATCCTCTCCGACCTCGGCGAATTGGAGGAGGCCAGGGCGTCAGCGGACTTCTACCTCAATGCCGACGTACATCCCAGCGAGGAAATCAAGAAGGTAGGCGCATTGAACCCGATCGTACGGGCGGAAATCGATCGAGCGTTGTCGTCATCCGAAACGAGGGAAGAACACATCGCC
>JBAVIK010000005.1:0-6414 GCA_049686815.1 Acidimicrobiia bacterium
CCATCACGATGAAATAGGTGCCCTCGGCCTGCCCCCAGTCGTAGATGCCGACGATGTTCGGATGACTCAAATTGGCTGCTGCCTGTGCCTCCCGCCGGAATCGCTTCACAAATGCTTCGTCTGACGAGTACTGGCTGTGCAGGACCTTGATGGCCACAGTGCGGTTGAGCAGTGTGTCGTGACCCTCGTAGACGTCGGCCATCCCACCACGTGCCAGATGGGACGTGATGTGATAGCGATCGGTGAGGGCAGAGGGGGCTTGCATCGGGTCAGGGGATGTTAGGGACGGCTTGGTCGCAACTCATGACTGACGGTCCAGCCAGGACCCCATCAGTGTCGAAGCGATTGGCGCAGCGACAGACCCGCCGGTCGCCGCCTCGCCTGAAACCGGGCTGCCTTCGATGAAGACCGCCACCGCTATCGATGGATTGTCGACGGGGGCGAAGCCGATGAACCAGGGGTTGGCGAACCCACCTTGACCGGTGGCAGTTCCGGTCTTGCCGGCTACTCGCACACCGGGAACTGCGGCCCGGGTGCCGGTTCCCTCGGTGACCACTCTTTCCATCATCTGGGCGAGGACGGATGCGGTTGCCGGCGCCATGGCGCGACCAATCTCCGAGACCTCCGTGGTATCCACTGTCTCTCCATCGGCGTCAAAGATGCGCTGGACGATGTAAGGACGCGCGACGATGCCATTGTTGGCTACTGCTGCTGCAACCATTGCCATATGCAACGGTGTGGCGCGCACGTCGCGTTCCCCGATTCCGCTCTGCCCAAGCGCTGCATCGTCGTCGATCAGCTCCGACGTGGGCCAAACCGCAAACGGAACCGGCCATTCGAATTCGATATCCCGATCGAACCCAAGGGCACCCGACGTGATCCCGATGTCGGTCGCTCCAAGTTGGATGGCGAGATCGGCAAACACGGTGTTGCAGCTTCGGACGAACGCCTGGAGGAGGGTCACGGATTCACCATCACCACACGGACCGCCCGAGAAGTTGGAGATCGTGGCATCAGAACCGGGCAGCTGAAACTCTTCCGGGTCGGGGAATGGAGTCCCCGGCTCCACGGCTCCTGTGTCTAGGCCTGTGGCGGTGACGATGGTCTTGAATGTCGAGCCAGGTGCATAGATCTCTCGAGTTGCTCGATCGCTGAGCGGACGCGACGGGTCGGTTAGTAGAGCGTCCCATTGGGAGGACGCATCGTCCCCCAGAAGGAGGTTCGGGTCGAAACCCGGGTTTGATACTGCTGCCAACACCGCCCCGGTGGCCGGATCGAGCGCTACCACCGCTCCGCGGTTGTCACCGAGCGCTCGACGTGCCTCGCGTTGGAGCTGAGGGTCGATGGTGATCTCCAGATTCTGGGGGCGAAGATCCCTGCCGAGTATCGCGGTTACGACATCGCTGATGGTCAGGTCGCGGCGAGAACGCAGTTCGTTGTCGTAAGCGGCTTCGAGGCCGTAGTTGCCCAGGAGAAAAGATGAATAACCGACGACGTGGGCGAAGTCCTCTCCTTCGGGATACTCCCTGCGGAACTCTCTTTCACCGTCCACGACGACCGACTCGGCAACGATCGTTCCGTCGACGGTCACGATCAGACCCCGCTCTTTGCCGCGCTCGCTCAAGGCAGGTCGGGGGTTCCGAGGATCGCTTTTCAACTGGTCGGCCTTGACGACCTGGAACCAACTGACCGCTACCAGCAACAAGGCCATGGCGCCGAAAAGACCCAGGGCGAGACGACGAATCGGCCCGTTCACGTCGCCTCCTCGTGACTGATTCGAAGGAGAAGCGCCATGAGGATCATGTTGCCGACGAGAGCCGATCCGCCATATGACATGAAGGGGAGGGTTATCCCGGTGAGGGGTACCAATCGGAGTATCCCACCAACGATGAGGAAAACCTGGACCGCAAAGACGAAGGTGAGACCTGCTGCGAGAAGCTTTCGGAAAGTGTCGCGGCTTCTGAAGGCGATCCCGAAGCCGACCGCCGCCACTAGAGCAAACAGCGCGATGACCGCCACAGTCCCAGCGAAACCCAGCTCTTCGCCGACGGCGGCGAAGATGAAGTCAGTCTCGGCGTTGGGGATCAGGTCGGGCCTTCCCAGCCCGGGGCCCGCCCCCGACAACGAACCGGAACCGAGGGCAAACAGTCCTTGAGCGATCTGAAAACCTTCGTCCTGGTAGTGCTCAAATGGGGTCAACCACGCCACAACGCGTCTTTGCACGTGATCGAAGGCATAGAACGAAGCGAAACCGGCAACCAGCGCCATCAACCCCCCGGCCGCGAGGTAGCCACTCGCCCCCGTCGCCGCATAGAGAAGGAGGACGAATCCGGCGAACAGGAGCAACGATGCGCCGAGATCACGCTGCCATACCAGGATCAGGATCGAACCACCCCAGGCGATCAACAGTGGGATCAGCTGGCGGGGTTCGGGGAATCTGAATGGCCCGATCTGGCGATGAGCCTCTTGCAATGCCCGTTGATGGTCGGCGAGGTAGGCGGCCACAAATATGACAAGTCCCAGCTTTGCCAGTTCGGCCGGCTGGAACTGCATTCGTGTGAAACCGATGTCGAGGACCACCCAAAGTCGGGAACCGTTGATCTCGAGGCCCTTCAGTGGCAGCGACCAGTCAGAAGGGAGGTTGGGGAGGATCAACAGCAACACAGACGCCAACAGGATGAGATTGCGATATCGCCGAAGAATCGACGTTCCCCGTTTTGAGAGAAGGGCTAGTACAGCCGTGGCTATCGCAGCACCGATGAGGAGCCACCACCGCTGTAGGCCGGCACGAACCGTGTCCAACCGGTACACCTCGAGAAAGCCGATTGCGGTAAGGGCCACAACCGGAAGGAGCAGGAGTGGGGTCGCCCGGGACGCCCAAGTTCTGATGGCAAGGTGAATTCCACCAAAAGCCATCAGGAAGACGACCAGGGTCAACCCCGACTGGACGTCGACTCCACCGCCTCTCGCAAAGTTGACGAGTGTCACTCCGAAGGCGGCGAGTGCCGAGGCGACGAGGATCATGATGCCTTCGCCGCTTCGCGTCATGCTGTGGTTGGTTTCACTCGGATAGAACGTCGATGACGATCACGGTGATGTTGTCAACGCCGCCGGCGTCGTTGGCCATCTCCACGAGTCGCCAACACGTCTCGTCGACGGTTCCCTCGGATAGGGCTTTGCGTATCGATTCGTCGTCAACCATCTCGTTGAGACCATCAGAGCAAAGCAAGATCCGGTCACCCGCAACCAACTCGATTTCGAACTCGTCGACGTTGATGAAGCGGGTCAATCCGAGTGTGCGGGTGAGCATGTGACGCTGTGGGTGTGTGGCGGCTTCGTCGGCACTGATCCGCCCGAGGGCGACGTACTCCGCTGCGACCGTGTGGTCCACGGTCACCTGGACCAGTTCTTCGTCTGCCAGCAAATAGCATCGACTGTCGCCCACGTGCCCGATGGTGGCCCGACCATTCTCGCCCAGTGAGATCAAGGTCATCGTGGTGCCCATACCTTCCAGGGATGTTTCCCGGGCGACCTCCTCCCGGATGGCTCGGTTGGCTGCGGCCACTCTGTCGCCAGGGTCGAGATCACTGGATGCCGCCGCATTCACCGCGATTCTCGAGGCGACCTCACCGGCGACGTGCCCACCCATCCCGTCGGCAACGATGAGTACCGTCGGGCCTGTGCTCTCTCCCGACGAGTCGGGGAAAACTGCGTCCTCATTGTTCTGTCGAACCATTCCCTGATGGGTGGCCGATGCCCAGACGTATTTCACGACCAGGTCCTATCGAGGTCAGCAGCGTAGGTTGCGATTGCAGACTGATAGCGACCGATTGATACCTCTTGGTCGGTGGTCGCCAGGATCTCGAGCAGCAACTCGCACGCATCCTTGGCGCGGCCGCTGTTGTAGAGAGACATGGCTCGGAAGACCTTCATCCCGTTGTCGTCGGGGAACTCGGTGACGCCACGGTCGAGCACCTCCAGTGATTCTCGATATCGGCCCAGTGTCCGATACGTGCTCCCAAGACCCAACAGCGCGTGCTGAAGGTCACCGGACTGAAGACCGCCCGCCACGGCGGCTTCGTAGTAGGGGACGGCTCGAGCCTCGTCCCCCCGCTTGTCGTTGATCCAGGCGCACTGCAGGTTGACTTGGGGGTCAGACGGGTGCTTCTCGTGAAGAACCATCAGCAGCTCGTACGCTTCGTCGTCACGTCCGTCCTCTCGAGCGGCTACCGCTTGCTGGAGTTGGTCGATCATCGAACCTCCATCACCGTCTTGCCGACCTGGATGGTGTCGCCACGTCGGAGTTGTGTTGGTGCGGTGACCCTACGGCCGTTGATGTAAGTGCCGTTGGTGCTACCGAGGTCGTGAAGCGTGATCCCGTCTTGTTGTGACACCAGCCTCATGTGGAACTCGGAAGCGTAGGGGTCGTCGAGTACAACGTCGGCTTCGTCTGACCTTCCGAGCACGGTCACGTCGGTGACGTCCAATTCGAGACCTTGTTGACTTTCGGATCTGACGAAGAGAACCCGAGTGCCATCGCGTCTTTTCCTTCGAACCGAAATCCCGAGGTGAGATCCGATGGCTCGGGCAACCTGCCACACGAAGAGGTAGACGAGTCCAAGGAAAATGATCCGAAGCAGTGCGAGGATGATGTCTGGCATCTAGATCTCAGTGAAGCGGTAGCCGTGATTGGAGAATGCCAACACCGATCCCATGTGAACCTCAACGGCGTTCTGACCGGATGATTCGCCGTCGACTGAGGTGCCATTGGCCGAGTCCAGGTCTCTGACCCAAGTCTTGCCACCCTCTCTCCACAACAACGCATGACTCCGACTGACATCTCGATGCGGCATGACGACGTCGGCTTCTGTGGAGCGGCCGATGATCACCCGGTTTCGTCCTACATCGAGGGTGTCCTCCTGTGAGCTCAGTCTCGCCCAGATGACTGGGGGTCCCGGATCGACTTCGACATGGCACGTGACGTTTCCGGCCACCACATCGTCGGACGCTTGAATCGAGACTTTGACGGGTCCTTCGAGGCGAAGCCCGTGTTCAGCTGTGTATTTGTACATCTCGGCCGCTAGGACAGTCTCGAGCTCTTCGGGGCCGAGGGTTAGATCGCGCGGATGGACCAGG
This sequence comes from Acidimicrobiia bacterium, assembly GCA_049686815.1. Lineage (GTDB taxonomy): Bacteria > Actinomycetota > Acidimicrobiia > Spongiisociales > ZC4RG35 > JBAVIK01. The sequence goes on from JBAVIK010000005.1 coordinate 5,137, forward strand.
ATCGTGAAGGAGTTGGCCGTCGCCGGCCCGGCTTCGGTCTCGAAGCGGGCAAAATCTGCTTCTCTGGCAAGCTTTCCGGCGATCTCTGTTGGATGAAGCCGTCCCGAAAAGACTCTTCCGGCAACTCCTTCGAGGAGACGCTCGAGTCGACGCTCCAGGGATCTGACCACGCTCACAATTCGTGAGAATACGGTCAGACCTCGAGACATGCGGACTACCAGAACACAAGGGGCGGCGGTACGATTCTCCGCTCCGCGTCTAGGGCGAGTGGCGGAATTGGCAGACGCGCAGGATTCAGGTTCCTGTGATCGCAAGATCGTGGGGGTTCAAGTCCCCCCTCGCCCACCACGTCTCACCCTTTTGTATCCCTGCGAATGGTGAGAAGCTCATCTGCACTTGGGGGAGTGTCGCCAGTGGATTCGAATCCCACTCCTTCCGCCTGGTCACCCGAGAGCCGCGATCACATCATCGAGGTCGGCCAGATCACCGGCGACCTCCTCAATGTGTGAGTAGATGATCTCGCCGTCTTGGTCGAAGACGATCACGCCACCGTTCTGCCATGGGTCGCCTTTGGTGGCCGTCTGACGAAAACCGCCGGCCTGAGCCCTTTCGCTGTGAGCCTTCGACTTCCGGTTGAACACCTTCTTACGACCGTGTTGCATGTCGAATTCGTCATAAAGGCGCTTGCCCGGGTCCACATAGACGGGGAATTCGATTCCCTCGTCATCGATGAACGCCTGTGCCCAGTGGGCATGACCGTTGCCGATCGCCACCACCTGGGCCCCGCCGGCTTCGAACTCATCTAGTCGGTTGTTGAGGCGAGCAGACTGCTCACGGCAGAACTGTCAACCGAAGTGCCTGAGAAAGCAGACGACCGTCTTCCGGCCGCCGAGTATCTCACTCAGCTCCACGACTTCGTCTTGAAGATTCTTGACTGTGGTCACAACGCGATTGTCCCAGAGTGCATCCGCGGACGACGCCTCTGGCCCAGTAGCGGACCCAGTGAAGAACCCTCACGCTGCCACCTTCTCAGCCTGCTCAACATCGCAGACGATGCTGGCGCTTCCATCCCAGCCCAGGGCAACCTTGACACAGGGGGTTCATGTCCCCCTCGCCCACAACGCAGATTCCTTCTGTATCCAGTTCTCATTTCCAGCCAGGCGCCGACCTCGCTTGTTTGATCCAGTTCTGTATCTCCGGATCCTGGGCTTCTTCGAGGTTCGTGACTTTGACATACCGGGTCGGTCCGTCCCCAAGAGGCGGCCGTGGATCGAGTTC
>JBAVIK010000006.1:0-4937 GCA_049686815.1 Acidimicrobiia bacterium
TCGCCGACCGTGACGCCATCGAAGCAGAGCTCGCAGCCTCGATCTCCAAGGTGAGCGACCTAGCCGCCCAGCTTTCCTTGGTCGGGGCCGGACTCGATCGAATTGCCAAAAAGCTCGGATTTGCCGAGGTGGAGATGGCAGGGATTCAGTCTGAGATCGAAATTCAGGCTGTTGACACATACATGACAGTTGTCGGTTCTCCGTCGATCAATCTGGTCAACACTGACACCGTGGAGAAGGCTCTGGTTGCGAGAAGTGTGGTCGAAGATGTTGTCGCCAGCGGCCGACAAAGGGTCGATGAGCTCTACATCCAGAGGCGAAGTCTCGAAGAGCTGCAACTCACCTACGTAGCTGAGCAAGAGCAGTACCAAATCCTCCAAGATCAGGTCAATGCAGAGGTGGAACATCTAGCCGAGCTGTATGACCAAGCAGACGCCGCAGTTGCTCAGGCTGTCCGTCAAGCTCAGACGGCCGACAGCGCCTTCAAATCGGCGCTCAGCGCAGTTGCTCTGGCACGGGCACGAAATGAAGAACAGCAACGGCAAGACCACCGAGCCACCACAACTACCAACCCTGGTGGATCTACGACAACCACAACGAGCGCCCCGGGTACGACTCCAACGACCTCCTCCCCGACGACCACCTCCACGGGGTCTGGTGGCGGAGGCGGTCCCTGGGATCATCCCCCACAGGTCGAGCAATGGCGCTCGCTCGTCGCCCAGCATTTCCCCTCAAATCGCGTGGAAGAAGCATTGCGCATCATCGACTGCGAGAGCAATGGTGATCCTGAGGCATACAACCCCTATTCCGGGGCGTCGGGTCTCTTCCAGTTCCTGCCCAGCACCTGGGCATCCACGTCGCCAAAAGCCGGGTACGGAGGGGCCAGCGTGTTCGACCCCGAGCCCAACATCGCGTCAGCAGCTTGGTTGGCGAACCGCTACCAGCAGCTCGGTCAATACTTCTGGCAGGCCTGGAGCTGCCGTCGGGTCCTCAATTGAACGTGTCGTAGACTCTCGCCGCCGATGGAGAATCTGGAACACAAGCCGGGTCGTTCGATTGCCCTGATGGCGTTGGCCGTGGCGGTCTGCATACCCGGAGTTGCGCTCCGACTCAGCGGCCAACACATCGACCCCATACTCGCTGCCGCTCTCTTTGGCATCGCAATAGTGGGCGCAGCCTTCATCCTCTCCTGGGCTGCCGAAGTGATCCAGCTCGATGTCGGAGCCGGGCTGGCCTTGGCGTTCTTGGCTCTGATTGCGGTCTTGCCCGAATACGCCGTGGACTTCGTTTTCACAGCAAAGGCAGGCACTGAGTTTGCCGAGACGGGTGCGGCCACCGTCTACGGCCCATTGGCGCTGGCCAACATGACCGGTGCCAACCAGCTACTCATCGGATTTGGCTGGCCTCTGGTCATCCTGTTGGGCACTTGGCGGGTCAAGAAGAAGCAGGCGACACCGGCTGAAGCCGAAGGGGCAACCGACAAAGAGATCCGGCTGTCGAGACCGCAATCAGTCGACATCGCGTATCTGGCAATCGCTTCGATCTACGGACTGACCCTCTTCCTCAAGGACACGCTCAACCTGATCGACGCTGCGATATTGGTGGCGATCTATATCGCCTACATGATCCGCTTGGCCGGCGCATCGGCCCAGGAGCCCCATCTGGTCGGCCCCAGCGCCTACATAGGGCGTCTCCCCAGAACACAGCGCCGGATAGTCAACTACCTGGGCTTTGTCATTGCAGCCGCGGTGATCCTCGCTGTGGCTGAGCCTTTCGCAGAGTCGCTCATCGAGGTTGGCGAAGCGATCGGCATCAGCGAGTTCCTCCTCGTCAAGTGGCTGGCACCACTCGCTTCGGAAGCCCCCGAACTACTGATTGCGACGCTCTTCGCCTGGAGACTCGCCGCCCGGACCGGAATCGGCGCTCTCATCTCCTCAAAGGTGAACCAATGGACGCTCCTCGTGGGGACCCTGCCTATCGTTTTTGCGATATTTGCCAGGCAATTCGTCGGGCTCCCCCTCGACTCGGTGCAACGAGTCGAGCTCTGGGTGACTGCGGCTCAGTCGGTCTTTGCCGTAGCCATCATCGCCAGCCGGACGGTTAGCAGGCGCGAGGCGTGGGTGATGCTCTCTCTCTTCATCGCTCAGCTGGCTGAATCGTGGTTGACCGAAGTTGGCCATCTCTCCGAAGATGTTTCATTGAAGGCGCGAATAGGTGTCGGTGTTATTTTCCTCATCGCGGCGGCGTGGGTGCTGCGAACCGACTTCAGGAAGTTCGGTCGGGTTCTCAACGACGGGTTCCGTGCCCCGTGGAGCGAACTGGAAAAGGAAAGCGAGCCCGCCTGAACCTCTTCAAATCTGTCCTCGAAGTCACGTAAGTTTCCAGGAGACGTTGGAAAGGACCTTGATGGCCAGGAAGTACTTCAGCAGAGCCGCTTTTGATTTCCTCAAAGAGTTGGAAGCGAACAACAACAAGCAGTGGTGGGAGGGCAACAAGGATCGCTATATCGCTGTGATCCGAGAGCCGGCGTTCGATTTCATCGACGATTTCGGGAAACGCCTGGAAACGTTGTCCAGCCACTATCTGGCCGATACCCGCACCAATGGCGGATCGCTGATGCGTCCTTATCGGGACGTTCGATTCAGCAAAGACAAGACCCCGTACAAAACCAACATCGGCATTCATTTTCGTCACGAAGGCGGCAAGGACGTGCACGCCCCCGGCTTCTACCTACATCTGGAGCCCAGTGCGTGTTTTGCGGGCGTGGGGTTATGGAATCCGGAGCCGCGCGTGGCACGGGACATTCGCCAGGCGATCAGCGATGACCCGGTGGGCTGGAGGAAGGCCACCAAGACCAAAGCGTTTGCCGACTACTGGTCGATCGAACACAACGACGAGACAACATTGAAACGGATCCCCAAGGAATTGGATCAGGACCACCCCTTTTCAGACGATCTTCGTCTCAAGAGCTTCACCGCCGGATCGAGGCTCAATCAGCGGATGGTGACCTCCGAAGGCTTCGACGGTGAATTGGCACGGTTGTTCAAGAATGCGTCTCCGTACATGAGATTCCTCTCCGAGGCAATCGGCGTCGACTATTAAAGACCTGTTCAACTGACGGAGACCGCCTAGCTTGTACCTGTCTCTTAAGGGGGATTTCCCGAATGTCTATTCATGACGGCGTCGTGACAGTCAACAACGACGATGTGCAGGTGATCTTGGGTCTTGACGAAGAGACGATCCGTCTCTCGGCTGGTGGTATCGAAATCGGTGAATGGGCAGCCGACGCATGCTCGATCGACGCAGCCGACGATGGTTCGTTCACCATCACAGCTGAAGACGAGACCCTCCGTTTTGTGCCAAACGACCCGACCGGCTTCGCGACGGCGATGCGCGGGGGACGTCTTCCCGAACCTGAGCCTCGTACCTCTCTGTCCACAACCGAGCCAGAATCACAGTCCAACGTCACGATTGCCGCGGGAGGGAGCGAAACCCCCGACGCCAAGCCCGTGACGATGATGGTGTTCTACGGCCTCGTCGTACTGACGGCGGTCCTCGGGCTATGGGCGCTCATCAGCCTCATCTTCTAGCCACCCACGGTCCCCCTGGCCGAAACCAACTGAGTTTCCGACGACGACGCCGACCTATGTTGGAAGCTCCATCCACCCGCCAACCCGGTCGAGGATGTATTCGCTGACCTCTCTCGAGCTATCGAGTACATCGCAAAGCTGCTCTCTCCCCATCAACACGTCGACGAGACTGACACTCGACTTGCCCTGGAGCATCAAACGTCTCTCGGGTGCGTCGGTGACGGCAGCGTAAGAATCGATCGCAGACGCCTCAACACTCAGAATGGTCCCCCCGATCCCTGCGAGGTCGGTGGCCAGAATCAACAGATCTGGAGGATTGAGCAGAGGGGGCACCGCCCAGTTGAAGTAGAGATCGAGGTGGTACTCATCTTCTGGTTCTTCCCAATCCTCGGTCATTTCCTCGAGACGCTCTCTCAGCGCCAACACGACCTTTGGGTCGACGTCGAGGGCAAGATGAAGATCGATCGGGCCACCGCATCCGGCTTCGGGATGGACATCCACTTCCCAGGACTGACGCAACGAGTACGTCTCGACGAAATGCCTCTCGTCGTGGACATGGAAACCATGCTCCGTGGCGTGCTCCTTCAAGTCGGTGACAAAACCGGCGATGTCAACGTTCATTGGCCCTGAGGTTATTGGAGCCTGCGGGGAAATGGGAGACCGTCACCGTCGACTGCGTCGCCAGCCGACGGCGAGACCGGCGAGGAACCCGACAACAGCGGACACCGCGACGGGCGCGGGTGGCTCGGCGACGACTACATCCGCCTTTATTGCTTCGGCCAGAGCCTCTGAGTGACGCTCGGTTGGCGTCATGACGTCGCCCTCTCTCAGATAGTCATGGCCGACCTTCATCATCACGCTTCCGAAGAGAAAGACTCCGGCGAGGACGTACGCCACGAGGATGATCACAAAGAGCGACCCTGCCACGGTCGCGGCTGAGGTATCCGTTTCCCAACGGAAGTAGACGCCCGTGGCCCAACCGGCGACTACGAATCCAACCGATGTGAATATCGCGCCGTAGAACAGGGCACGTCTCCGAATTCTCACCGCAGTCAACGACTGATAGAGCAGGGCAAACAGGACAGGCAGGACGATCAGGGTCACCAGAGGAGCGACTGCGTCCACCACCTGATGCAATCGTTGCAGGTCACGATCGATGAAGAACTGCCCAAAAAGACTCCACACCACGTTGATCACCCAAACGACAAGCACCAAGATGCCGACACCCAGGCCCCACAGGAACCCGAGACCCCTCTTCTTTATGAACTCAATGGGGCCGGCCGTTCTCTCGTAGGGGACGTGAAAGATGTCATTGAGGTCGTTTTGGATTTCGTTGAAGAGACTCGA
>JBAVIK010000007.1:0-1771 GCA_049686815.1 Acidimicrobiia bacterium
ACCAAGTCGTCAACACCCGCACCGGTAACAAGGAACGCATGGGCCGCATCCTCGAGATGCATGCCAACAGCCGAGAAGTCCGAGACGTCATACGCACCGGCGACATCGCCGCCGGGATCGGCCTCAAGGACATCCGCACCGGCGACACCCTCACCGCCGGCGATCACCTCATCACCCTCGAGCAGATGGAATTCCCCGAGCCGGTGATCCAAGTTGCCGTCGAGCCCAAGACCAAGAGCGACCAGGACAAGATGTCGAAGGCGCTCATGGCGCTGTCGGCCGAGGATCCCACCTTTCGGGTCGAAACCGACGAAGAGACGGCACAGACACTGATCTCCGGCATGGGCGAGCTGCACCTCGAGGTGCTGGTCGATCGCATGATGCGCGAGTTCAACGTCGACGCCACCGTCGGCAAGCCCCAGGTCGCCTACCGCGAGACCATCAGCCAACCGGTCATGAAGCACACCTACACCCACAAGAAGCAAACGGGTGGTTCGGGCCAGTACGCAGAGATCACCTTCGACCTCGAACCGGCCGGTCCGGGCGGCGGGTTCACCTTCGACGACACCGTCACCGGCGGTCGGATTCCGAAGGAATACATCCCCGCCGTTGGCAAGGGCATGGCTGCGTCGATGACCAGTGGCGTGCTGGCCGGCTTCCCGTGCGTCGACGTCAAGGTCACTCTCACCGACGGCAAGTACCACGATGTCGATTCGAGCGACATGGCCTTCCAGATCGCAGGAACCATGGGCTTCAAGGAAGCTCTCCGCAAGGCGAAGCCCATCCTTCTCGAGCCGATCATGGCCGTCGAGGTCGTCACCCCCGACGACTATCTCGGCACCGTGGTCGGTGATCTGAACAGCCGACGCGGCCAGGTGCAGGGCACCGGCCAGCGCGGCAACAACCAGGTGGTCGATGCGCTCGTGCCGCTGTCGGAGATGTTCGGGTATTCCACCGACCTCCGGTCAGCAACGCAGGGCCGCGCCACCTACACGATGCAGTTCGACTCCTACCAGCAGGCTCCTGGGAACGTCCAGGAGGAGATCGTCGCCCGTATTCGGGGCGAGTAGGCCTGCACGAACCCCGAAAATCCGAAGACGAATCGATACGAGGAAGAAGAGCCATGGCCAAGGAAAGTTTTGTGCGGAACAAGCCTCATGTGAATGTGGGGACGATGGGTCATATTGATCTTGGGAAGACGACGTTGACGGCGGCGATTACCAAGGTGTTGTCTGAGAGTGTGGAGGGGTCGGCGTTTACGTCGTTTGAGAATATTGACAAGGCGCCTGAGGAGCGTGAGCGGGGGATCACGATCAATGTGTCTCATGTTGAGTATGAGACCGAGAATCGTCATTATGCGCATGTGGATATGCCGGGGCATGCGGATTACATCAAGAACATGATTACGGGTGCGGCGCAGGTGGATGGGGCGATTTTGGTGGTGTCGGCGGCTGATGGGCCGATGCCCCAGACTCGGGAGCATGTGTTGTTGGCTCGTCAGGTGGGGGTGCCCAGCATTGTGGTGGCGTTGAACAAGATTGACATGGTCGATGATGATGAGTTGATCGAGTTGGTGGAGATGGAAGTGCGGGAGTTGTTGGATGAGTACGATTTTCCTGGGGATGACACGCCGATTGTTCCGGTGTCGGCGTTGAAGGCGTTGGAGGGTGATCCTGAGGCGGCGGCGCAGGTGTTGGCGTTGATGGCGGAGGTTGATTCGTATGTGCCTGAGCCGGTGCGGGATTTGGACAAGCCGTTTTTGATGCCGATC
>JBAVIK010000008.1:0-13248 GCA_049686815.1 Acidimicrobiia bacterium
ATGACCTACGGAGGAGACCGGGTCCGGCAAATCGTCGTGGAGCCACGGGTCGGAGGTGACCACTATGAGGACTGGGGAGACGGGATGGGATATCTATATGGCCATGTGACCGTGTTCGACCGGCCCAATCGCTACTCGACTCGGGGAAGGATCATGGCCGGGACCATCCTCGACACGGAATATGAGTTGGAGCAGGAGGACGATGACACGATTCTCCGAATGTCGAAAGTGGCGGTTGGCCCGATGACAGCCGAGGAAGCCGACTCAATCAGGACGCATGGCGACATCGCTCGCTTCGAGGAGCCTCTCCGAAAGCTGGTCGAACAGTCGTGAGCGCCGCCGCCCCAGACCCTCATGTTCTTGATCCATCCCACTCCCCCACGCCATTCACCGCATCACAGATCCGCGCCAGCTGTCCGCCAGGGAGGACCCTTCGAGTATCCATCGAAGAGTCAGGCGAACCGTCTTTCGTGAGAGTCATCCGTTTCATTGCATGCGATGAGGAAGGTGCGGATCAGGAAAGCCAGAACTTCGACATGCAGGGTGAGGCGTTGGGCCCGCCCGAGACCACTCGTTCCAGCTGGCTCGATCTGCAGCGTCACGCCTCATTCCCGAGAGATCGCACCGCGATTGACAAGGAGACGATCAGCCTTCCCGTCGGTCGACTCGATTGCCTTCGATATACGGTCACCGATGAGAACGGTGGCAAGGTATTTTGGTTTGCCCGTGACAAGCCCGGCATGCCGGTGAGATACACCAGCCGTGAGGGTGAAGTCGTAGCCAGCTCGGCAACGATGATCAGCGACATGGTCATTCCTACAACCGGAGACTCGGGGGACATCAGATAGCTTCACCTAACGTGTCCGACGACTTCGACCTGCCCGACGATCGGGTTTGGCTGAATGCGGCCCATCAGGGTCCCTTACCCTTGAGCGCCGCCCGACGCATCGAGGAGATGATTCGTTGGAAGACCCGTCCACATCATCTTCAACCTGCGAGCGCGTTCACCAATTTGCCTAGGGACACGCGAAATGCAGTTTCTCGATTGCTCGAAGCTGACCCTGGCCAGATCACGCTGGCGAACGGTGCGTCGTACGGTCTGCACCTCATCGCCAACGGGCTGCGTCTCGTTGCCGGAGACCAGGCGGTTGTAGCGGCCAACGACTTCCCGTCGGACATCCTCCCCTGGAAACGTCTGGAGAACCGGGGTGTGGACGTGATGATGATTCGGCCGAAGCAAGAAGTGGTGACGGCTGACGAGGTCGCGGCAGCGGTCGGCCCGTCGACGAAAGTGGTCTGCCTCACCTGGGTTCACTCCTTCAGCGGCCAAGTCATCGACCTCGACTCGATTGGTGAGATCTGTCGATCAGCCGGTGCCTGGTTCGTCGTCAATGGCTCGCAAGGAGTTGGGGCCATGCCGATGTCGGTCGATCAACACCCCATCGACGCTCTGGTGAGTGTCGGATTCAAATGGGTTTGTGGGCCGTACGCGACCGGCTTCTGCTGGTTGAGCCCGCCCCTCGATGATGCCCTGGAGCCACAGAAGCTCTATTGGCTGAACGCGCTCACGACGGACGACCTGGAACGGGAGATCGACTACGAGGACCTAAATGTCCTTCGCCGGACCGACCATGGTCGCCACGACATCTTCTGCCCGGCGAACTTCCTCAACTTCGCTGGTCTTCTCGAAGCGCTGAGATTGCTGGAGCGAGTTGGAATCGAATCGGTGGCCGCCCACAACCAACGTTTGGTCGACCACTTTCTCGGTCTTCTCGACCACTCCAGGTTCGATGTCATGAGCCGAGGCAAAGGCCAACTCTCTTCGATCCTGTTCCTCGACTCACGGGCCGAGCCGTTGGAAACCGTCGTCTCGCGTCTCGAATCCGAGAAGATCGACGTTTCGATTCGCCGTGGGATGATTCGCCTCTCGCCACACTTCTACAACACCGATGAGGACATCGAGCTCGCAGCCAGCGCTCTGGCCGGGTGAGGAAGAGCTGAATGGCGAAAACGGTCGCGATTGGAACGGCACGGAAGACTCCGTGACACAGCATTGGCCGATCATCGCTGTCGCGGACGTGCCGCGCAGTTCCGGCTGGTATGCCGAGCTCCTGCAAGGGAACGAGAACCACCCTGATGCTTCTGTCTTCAACCAGATTCTCGCCGACGACGGCGCGGTTCTGCTCTGTCTTCACAAGTGGGGTCCTTCGGGCCCACGTGGTGATCACCACTGGCCGTCACTGGCCGACCCTGGGTCGGGTCGAGTCGGCAATGGCATCCTCCTCTGGTTCGTCGTCGACGATTTCCCCGACGCGTGGGAGCGTGCCCAGAAGCTGGGTTCGAGGGTCGAGGAGTCACCGAACACCAACAACGGCACCGGCATGCGCGCATTCGTCGTCACCGATCCCGACGGCTATTCGGTGGCAATCAACGAAATACGATGAGGGGAACGACAAAGAAGAAACCCCCAGCTAGTTGCTGAGGATTTCTGTGGTGGGCCCTAGAAGACTTGAACTTCTGACCTCTTGCGTGTCGAGCAAGCGCTCTACCAGGCTGAGCTAAGAGCCCCGAGTGAACCTGCATGGTAGTTGCGCCTCTGGTACCCGCAAGGTTCCTCAAACGGTGCAACCACTCTCTGTGGTATCACGATGCACAGGGTGAGACATCCCAGGGTATGCAACTGCGAATTTCCGCCTAGTCTCTCCCGGATAGAGCTTGGGAGGCTCCTTGGGGCGAGGTTCGCTGAAAAGACGGATACTGGTGGTTTCGATGCTGGTGGGAGCATCGATCGTGGCCGCGCTCGCCGCGAACGCGATTCAGACAGACTTCGTCGACGAGATCGTGCTGTCCGGTCTTTCCTCACCGACCAACGTCGAATTCGCACCCAACGGGAAGATCTTTGTTGCCGAGAAGGGCGGAAGGGTCAAGGTGTTCGACTCGCTCAGCGACCCGACACCCGACATCTTCATCGATCTCAGCGCCAACGTCCACGACTACTGGGACCGCGGACTGCTTGGCCTGGCCATCCACCCCGACTTCCCGTCCACTCCCTACATTTATGTGCTGTACACCTACGACGCCGCCATTGGTGGGGCCCCACCAACCTGGGGCGACGCCTGCCCCAATCCTCCCGGGGCAACCAACGATGGTTGCGTCGTATCGGGTCGTCTCTCCCGGCTGACCGCAAATGGCAACCAGTCGATTGGTGGCGAGACGGTTCTCATCGAGGACTGGTGCCAGCAGTACCCGAGCCATTCGATTGGTGACCTCGAGTTTGGCGCTGATGGAGCCCTCTATGTCACCGGTGGGGATGGTGCCTCCTTCAACTGGGAGGACTTCGGTCAGGGTGGTGGTGACCCAGGCTCGCCGGTGCCCGCCAACCCGTGTGGCGACACCCCAGTAGCCGTAGGCGGCACCCAGACGGCTCCCACTGCCGAAGGCGGGGCGCTTCGATCTCAGGACCTCCTCACCGCCGGTGACCCCGTTTCACTCGATGGGACACTCCTCCGGGTCAATCCGATCACCGGAGCGGCGATGCCCGACAACCCTCTGATCGGCAACTCCGACCTCAACGCCCGACGCATAGTTGCTTTCGGTCTGAGAAACCCGTTCCGCATGGCGATCAAACCGGGTACCAACGAGGTCTACACCGGCGATGTCGGATGGAACACCTGGGAGGAAGTCAACCGTCACCCCAACCCCAGCCAGACAGTGTTGAATTATGGATGGCCCTGTTATGAGGGTGGCAACAGCGGATCGTTGGTCCAGAGCGGATATCAATCTGAAGGCCTCACCATGTGTGCCAACCTCTATTCCTCCGGTGCTGTCAACGCTCCGTTCTTCGCCTATCGACACAACCAAGACATCACCGGGTCCGACGCGTGTCCTCCGGCGGCCCCGGGCCAGGGCACCAGTTCCTCGATCTCGGGGCTCGACTTCTATACAGGTGGCGACTACCCCGGTTCGTACATCGGCGCGTTGTTTGGCTCTGACTACAGCCGGGACTGCATTTGGGTGATGTTGCCTGACGGTTCTGGCAATCCCGACCCCTCGACAGTCACCGTGTTTCAACATCAAGCGTCCAATCCGGTGGACGTCGAGCGCGGGCTCAACGGCGACATCTTCTACGTCGACCTCAATGGTGGGACCATTCGTCGGCTTCGGTTCGTTGGAGCCAACACACCTCCCCAAGCAGTGATGACAGCCATACCGCTTTCCGGGCAGGCTCCACTCGATGTCGACTTTGATGCAAGCGGATCCTCTGACGCCGACGACGATGCCCTTTCCTACGCCTGGGATTTCGACAACGACGGTCAGTACGACGATGCCACCGGAGTTACCGCGAGTTGGACCTTCGCTCCGGGTTCGCACACCGTGAAGCTCCTGGCAACCGACGCTCGGGGTGAGACCGACACCGATTCGGTGGTGATTCAATCTTCCAACGGTCCTCCGGTTCCCGTGATCGACACTCCCTCTCCTAGCCTGCTGTGGAAGGTGGGAAATCAAGTGTCCTTCTCTGGGCACGCCACCGACCCTGACGAAGGAACTCTCCCGGCATCAGCCCTCGACTGGGTTCTCAAGCTGCACCACTGTGAAGACGACGGCTCGTGCCACGTTCACGGAATCCTCTCTCAGGGTGGGGTTGCCTCTGGCTCATTCGACACACCCGATCATGAGCATCCTTCCTGGCTCGAGCTCGAGCTGACCTCAACCGACCAGTTCGGATCGAGCGTGTCGACCAGCATCCAACTGAACCCCCAAACTGTGGATCTGACATTCGATACTGCGCCCTTCGGACTGGACCTCGTCGTCGGAGGTGTAGGGGCGACCGCGCCAATCACCGAGACCGAGATCGTTGGCGCATCCCTTGGCATCGCCGCTCCAGGACCCCAACAAACCCCGGACACCAACTGGTGGGCCTTCTCATCGTGGTCGGATGGCGGGTCGGCAACACATGACATCGTGACCCCAAACACCGACACCACCTACACGGCTTCGTTCAACCGGTATCCGGTCATCTCCGGCCCATCAACTGTTGACGTGTTGGAGAACACGACGTTTGTCACCGACATTGGGACCTCCGACGACACCGACACAGAAGGTTCGGGGCTCGTCTACACGGTGAGTGGTGGCCCCGATCAAGGTGACTTCTCGATAGTCGGGTCGACCGGTGTCCTCAGCTTCGCCCAATCGCCGGACTTCGAATCCCCAGCCGACGCAGGAGCCAACAACGTCTACAACGTAACGGTCACGGTGACTGACAACGGAGGGCTGACCGACTCCCTCTCGATGGCGGTCACAGTGCTCGACGGCAATGAGACGCCGACCGCGGACAACGACTCGTACACGACTCAAGAGGATGCGGCACTCAACGTTGCAACCAACAACGGGGTTCTCGACAACGACAACGACCCCGAAGACGACCCGCTCACCGCGGCGGTCACTACCGGGCCCGCTCATGGAGTCCTGGTTCTGAATGGAAACGGCTCGTTCAGCTACACCCCTGCGCCGAACTGGAACGGTGTCGACCAGTTCACCTATCAAGCGTGCGACACCGGAACCCTTTGTGACGGGGCCTCTGTCACCGTCACCGTCGACCCGATCAACGATGTGCCAAGCGCCGGCAACGATTCATATGAGATCTTCCAGGACACGACCCTCAACCGCGGAGCTCAGGTTGGTGTTCTCAAGAACGACACCGACATCGATGGCGATTCGCTCAATGCTTCCAGAACCGGAGGGCCGTCGAATGGGTCCGTCGCCTTGTCGGCCAACGGCTCATTTACCTACACCCCCAATCCCGGGTGGTTCGGCATCGATCAGTTCACCTACCAGGCATGTGATCCGACCCCGGCCTGCGACGGGGCAACGGTGTCGATCAACGTCAAGAGAAACGAAGTTCTCGGCGCCGGTGACGGTCACAGCTTCGGGCTGGTCGACTCGACGTCAGGTATCTGGTACCTCCTCGACCCCGACAACCTGAAGACGACCTCGTTCTACTACGGATGGCCAGGTGACATCCCGTTCGTGGGTGATTGGGATTGCGACGGTGACGAAACCCCAGGGCTGTATCGCCAATCGGATGGCTATGTCTACCTGCGCAACTCGAACAGCCAGGGCTTCGCCGATCTCGAGTTCTACTTCGGCATCCCAGGTGATATCCCGATTGCGGGTGACTTCAACGGCGACGGATGCGACACCGTGTCGATCTATCGACCCTCAGAGGGGCGTGTATACATAATCAACCACCTGGGCAAAGGAGCAGCCGGTCTGGGTAACGCCGACTTCGCCTACTATTTCGGAATTCCCTTTGATAAGCCATTCGTTGGCGATGTCGACGACGACGGCGTCGACGAGGTGGGTCTCCACCGCGAGTCGACCGGTCTCGTCTACTTCCGTCTCACCCATACTCAAGGCCCGGCCCATGTCTCGTTCATTTATGGGATCCCTGATGACCGAATAATTGCTGGCGAGTGGGCTTGGCGTGGTGTTCCCGGTCCAGACAGCGTTGGCATATACCGTCCGGGCGACGCCACCTTCTACCTGCGATTCACCAACACACCCGGTTTCGCCAACCTGGTCTATCCCTATGGGAACGCCGAGATGTATCCGGTGGCCGGTCATTTCGGTGATCTGCCTGGAGGCGGGCCGGTACCCGGTTAGGTCGACAGGAGGTCTCGTCTTCCATCGGGTTGTGTCTCCTTGGTGAGGAAGCTCCTCTTCAGTGTCTCGTCAACGATCGACTCGGACATTGACGCCACCGCCTCACCGGCTTGCTGTCTGAATAGGGTCGCCTCGTCGGTATTTCCGATCTGAGCTGCTACTTCCGCCCTCGTCTTGAGGATCTTCATCGATTGCAGCACTTGTCCGAAGGTCATGGCCTTCTGCTGTGCCTCCAAGAGCGCCACAGCAGATGCTTCGAGATCGCCCTGCTCTAGGAACGTCAGACCTCTCGCATGACCAACATGGGCCCGGTAGACCTCCAGACGCTTGTCGTCGATGATTCGTTGCGCTTCGTCGAGCGCTGTGACGGCTTTGTCGATGTCATGAAGGCCGATCGCCGTCAATGCCTGACCACAAAGCAGGCGCGGTCGTTCGATGTACTGGGTGGTTGAGCTGACCTGTAGTCCGGTGGCAAACGATTCTGCCGCTCGCTCGTAGTCGGCTTCGAACAGGCTGACGGTCCCCAGGTCTGCCCATATGGTGCTGGCCAGAAAGTCCGACATCGGGCGGCCGAACGACGCCTCGGCCACTTCGCGCAGTTCGGGGATTGGATCGCTCATGCCCAATTCGGCGTAGATGAGTGCCGATCCCGTCGCCCCGCCCACGGCAACAAACGGCTGACCCTGCCGGTCGGCAACACGTCTGCAATCGACATACCGAGCCAGAGCTCCCTCCAGATCTCCCATCTCGTATAGAACCGCACCCATGTCTCGCAGGTTCATACCCCGATAGAAGGAGGAATAGCGCTCGAGGGTCTTGTTGGTGCGCTCCATGATCTCGAGGGATTGGTGGAGTTCTCCACGAACCAATCTCTCCAGGCCCACTCCGAAGCCTTCGATGATGGCGTGACCCTCCTCCTGACCGGCCTCTCGGGTTTCCTCGAGACCCTGTTCCACTGCCGGCATACCGTTCTCAAAATCGAGGAGGGCTATGTAGTTGGTGGCACGCCGCACGATGCCCGAGAGTCGGATGTAGTCGACACCGCTCTTCTCGCCGAGCTCGACCGTCCTCTCGTCGTGTTCGAGAGCATCAGCCACCTGACCTCCCATCGATGCGATGAAGCACGCTGTCATGTGGTACTCCGCCAGCCCTACGTCGTCGCCACATTCCTCGGCCAGTGTGCGGGCGTCTTCGAGATATCCCATCGCTCCCTCGAGGTCGGCTCCGAGGGTGGCGGCGGTCCATCCGAGACGGTTCAGAGCCGACACTCGAGCGGTGGGTCTTTCGTGGTCCCTACCGAACTCGAGGAGTCTTTGGTATGCCGCTGATGCCTGGGAGAGATCGGGAACCATCGAATAGGCCTCCCCGAGTGACTCATGGGCTTTGACGATCAGTTCTTGATCCGGCGATTCAGGGACGTGGTCCAACGCCTCGGTGAGCAGGCGAATCGACTCGGCAAGCGACATCGATCGGGAAGCTCTGAGACCGGCCTCGACGAGATAGGGGAAGGCTCTTTCGGCCTCGTTTGCCTCAACAAGATGGGTCGAGATGTCCAACGCTCTTTCGGGGTGTGATGCCACCAGGTAGTCGCCGACCTTCCGGTGCAGCTCCCGGCGGGTACGACGCAGGATGGTTTCGTATGCCGCCTCTTGAAACAAAGCGTGGCGGAACTGGAGCGATCCCGGCTTGTCGGATGACTCAACCAGGATGCCACGGCGAAACAGATCAATGAGTTGGAGGTTGGTGCTATCCCGATCGAGTACGACTTCCAGAGTCTCACGGTCGAATTCGACACCGAGAACAGACGCAACTTGAACCAGGTATTTCGAGGCATCATCGAGACGGTCGAGTCGGGCGGTGAGGGTGCCGGCGAGACTTGATGGAAGTGTCGAACCCGATTCCGCCTCCCCCAACGATTTGGCGATTTCCTCGATGAACAAGGGGTTTCCGTCGGAGCGTTCCAGAATCCGGGATTTCTCGTCTTTGGACAATTGAGCTGTGTCGGCGAGCGAATCGAGCAACATGCCCCCCTGCTCATTCGGGAGTGGGGCCAGCTCGATGGGGTGGTAGCGGTGATGATGATTTCTCTCCGCCACTTCATGGATCCGCCAGGTTGGCTCATCGCGGTATGGACGCATAGACGCCAACATCCCGACGGCCGATGTCTCGGTGAGATCCATGATCTGTTCCACCAATGCAAGTGAGACGTCGTCTGCCCAGTGAAGGTCTTCGAACACCAGCACCACAGGTCGCTGTGCGGCGAGCGCCGCGATGTAGGACAGGAATGTCTCACGTGCTTTCCCGTTCAACGCCGGTGTCTCCAGGGCGCCGACATACGCTTCGGCCTCTTCGGATAGGGAAGCCCCGGCCAGGTACCCCAGAACGGCAGAAAGGTACGTGTCGTTCAATCCTGCTGCGGCGGCCGCCGACTCGACCAACTCGAAAGATGGTGTTTGGCCGGCCGATCCCCAGTACCGGGTGAGAAGCTCTCGAATCGTGGATTGGGGGTCGTTCGCGTCGTAAGAACGGCTTGACGCGGACAGCCATGACACCTGACCTGAAGCATCGAACGTGTAGCCAACATCCAACGCGGCCGAGCTGTGGTCTTTCCACTCCTGGAGCAACCGAGTTTTGCCGATCCCGGCGTCGGCGATCACTGTCGAGATCCAGCCGGATCCAGCTGCGACGGACGAAACCAGTGAGTCCAACCGCTCGAGTTCGACCTCCCGTCCGAGAATGGGAAGACGATCTGTCTCATCGACGCCGCCGACATATCGATGAACCCGATGCGCAACGACCGGCTCCGACTTGCCTTTCACGTCGACCGGGCCCAGTTCTTCGGTGGCAAACATTCCTCGAGTCCTGGAGAGCGTCTCATCACTGACCTGGACCGTCCCCGGCTCCGCGGTCTGCTCCATCCGCGCTGCCACATTGATGGCGTCGCCAAGAGCGGTGTATTCGACTCGAAGATCGGACCCGACCTCCCCCACCACGACCAAGCCGGTGTTGACGCCAACCCTTATCTGAAGAGGTATGCCCCACTGTGTCTCGACCTCTGCTGAGTAACCAGAAACCGCTTCGAGCATCTCGAGACCCGCCCTGAGGGCACGGACCGGATCGTCTTCATGGGCGATTGGGGCTCCGAAGAAGGCGAGGACTGCATCACCACGGAGTTGTGCGAGGGTGCCTTCGTATCGGTAGATGGGAGAGATCAAGTGCTCGAAGGCACCATTCATGATCTCGCTCCAGTCCTCTGGGTCGAAGCGCTCGGCGGCAGCTGTGGAGCCGGTCACGTCTGCAAAGAGCATGGTGACCGTGCGACGCTCCCCCTGCATCGCTCGTCCCTCTCGGGCGGAACGCATCTTGGCAAGCAGTTCGGCCGGCAGATATCTGGAGAGATCCTCTGGTGGAGTGGTCGAGGTGACATCTGCGTGGAGGGCCGAACCGCAATTACTGCAGAAGCTGTCGCCGACGCTCGCAACGGTGCCACAAACAGAACAGGTGATGGTCAGGCTGGTTCCGCATTTGGAGCAGAATTTGGCGTCGACTGCATTCTGCTGGTCACAGTTTGGGCAGTTCATCTCAGTTCGATGAGAGAGTCATCCTCCGGGATTGCGTTCCGTTCGCTCGTCAGCATATCTCCGACGGGGACGTTGGTGTCTCCCCCAGCTACATATGTGTGAGTCACCACAAATGCACCCTCGCTTTCACATGGGCAAAGCCATACTGGAATTGTGACGCTCTTCCTTCGTTCCTTTATCTTGAACACCGCAATCTTGCTGGTTTTCACTGTCCCCGCCCTCTACGTGTCGTGGCGGAACAGCAGCAACAAGCGGATTCGCCAACTCCTGATCGCGGCAAGCTCGGTTGGGTTTGTCAGCGCGTTGATCTCAACCAGCTCACAAGACCTGCTGGGCAAGTGTGAGACGGTCAATGGACGCGCCTGTCTCGACTATGGCTCGACCGGACTTCGGCTCACCATCATGGTCTTATACGTCGTGGTTGCCCTGATCGCAGCGGTGAGGATCGCCGACGAATAGGAGCGCCGTCGAGGGCTTCACCCGGCGACCTGATTGGGTTGGTTCTTGGCCAAAGTCGCCCGATCAGGCCTTGAACCTTGTCTGGATCCTGATCGCCGCTTGTTGATGGTGATGCGGGCGGGACTCTCCTCGCCCGAGAGTGGATCACAGGAGTAGGGGGCAACGTCAGCATTGGCTGACTTCGTAACGGTTTGGTGACGGTGGATTTGCATATTGATCGAGGTTTGGATCGCTGGTCAGCTCGCCGACCGGGTGATCGCATGACATGCAAATACGTCAAACGCGCTCAGGGAGCGCAGAGGAAGGTGAAATGTGAGCGATCGGGAACGTACTACACACGGGTCACTTCAACTCTTGGGGCTGACGATGATGTCGTTGGCGATCGTGACGCTGATCGCTGTCTCATTGCTGATCCTTGGTGATACTGAAGAGATCGGGCTTTTTGTGCTCGTTGGTGTGGTCTCTATCGCCGTCACATTCGTGGTGTGGAGATTCGATACCACTTGGGCTCGAATCGTTGGCCTGATCGGCGCCCTTGCAGTCGGGGCAATCGTATGGTGGCTGGCGTTCGGAGTATTTCAGATATTCAGCCCGATCGAGTTCATCGTCGGATTGGCCATGTTCCTCGGGATCCTGCTCGCCCTCATCTGGGGCGTCATGGCTCTCGTGTCCGGAATGAAAGACCGGGTCGGCCCGACCAGGACAGATCGTGCGCTGCGCACCGGGGTGCTCGGTCTGATCGGAGTGCTTTCGGTCGTGTCGATCGTTGGTTTCATCTTCACTCGAGAAACGGTGAGCGCAGCCGAAGCCGCAGGTGCCACCTCTCTCAACATGGTCGATTTCGAATTTGACCCGAGTGAGACGGTGACCGACGGCAAGTTGTTGATCCACAACGCGGATCCCTTCGCCCACGATCTCACCATCGAGGATTTGGACGTACTCGTCTACGTGGGACCTGGCTCTGACGCGATTGTGGACCTGAGCTCGGCTGCCCCTGGCACCTACGACTACTTCTGCTCACTTCACACCGACCCCTCCACCGGTGAAGGTATGACCGGCCAGATCACAATCGAGGGTTAACGGAACGCAACATCGAGGTCTGACTCGAGAAGCGCTCCTCTGGAGGCGACGACCGGAATCGAACCGGTGTGACGGGTTTTGCAGACCCGCGCCTAACCACTCGGCCACGTCGCCAGGATCTAGGAATGAATTCTCCCTAAGTCATCAGAATAGCTCTGGGCCCGAACTCTCCTAAGCCGAACGACGGACCCCTTGAAGCGGGTTTCCCTGTGCCCAATGGTTTGGGGTGATGCTGGTATCAGAACTCGGAGAAGACTGGTTGGCCCTCAAACGCGAGGAGCTGAGTGCCGGCACTCTCTACACCTATGAGCGGATCATGCGTACCTCGATCGGCCCCGCCATCGGGCAACGACGGGTGAGAACCATCGAGCCCTTCGAGTTGCAAGCGATGTTGATGACAGCCCTCCGAGAACGATCGATCAATGAGGCACTCAAGACACGCGCCGTTCTCAAAGGGCTATTCGGCTTCGCCGAAGACTTGGGTATCGCTCCAACCAGTCCGGCTCTGAAGATCAGATTGCCCCGTGGGGTGGGCATTTCGACAGGGGGCATCCACGAGGTTCCATCGCCGGCCGAGGCACGCCAAATGTCGGATGCACTCCCCCGCCGATACAAGCTCATGCCGGTCCTCGCTGCCTTCGCCGGGCTGAGATGGCAGGAGGTTGCTGCGTTGAAAGAGGGTGATTTCGATCTCCCCCGGCGGATACTCAATGTGGAGCGGGCCGTGGGACGCAACGAGCAGATCAAGACACCCAAGTCTGCGGCGGGCGTCCGCAAGACGGTGTGGGCCGCAGAGGTGCACGACGACATCGAAGCCCTCGTTGCCACCCTCACTCCGGGTGAGTTCGTCTTCCTTTCACCACAAGACAAATTGCTCCACTACCCAAACTGGCGGAATCGTTTGTGGGTTCCAGCCTGTTCCAGGGCCGGACTCAGCTGGACTTTCCATCAGTTCAGACACACGTTTGCGGTCGAATCTCTGCGCCGTGGTCGCAGTGTTCAGTCGGTTGCCTCGATGATGGGTCATGCCAATCCCCGAGTCACCTGGGAGGTGTATGCGGGTCTTTTCGAAGATCATCTCGATGAGGCCAAGTTGGCCTGGTGAACACGCGTCGTCGTACTCGAGGACCGTCATCGCTCAAAACAGAACCCCGCACTCATGGGAACGGGGTCAAGCTGATATGGAGCGGAAGACGGGATTTGAACCCGCGACCTCAACCTTGGCAAGGTTGCGCTCTGCCAACTGAGCTACTTCCGCAGAGAGGTCGAATTGTAGACGGGGCAGCAAGTCAACCAAAAGACATCCAATCAAGATCCAGTTGACCCAAACCCACGTTCTCCGCGTGACGTGTCGTCGAGGTCGTCGGTCTCGACCCAATCCACTTCGAGGACCGGGACCACTGTCAGTTGAGCGATACGGTCCCCACGTTGGAACGAGACCGGCTCGTCGCCGTGATTGATGAGG
>JBAVIK010000009.1:0-2147 GCA_049686815.1 Acidimicrobiia bacterium
CGAAGTCATCAGACCAAAGAGCGTACGCCTCGTTTCGCCGGACCGCTATTGACCTTGTTCCGCACCGAGACGGCCGCGACACGTCGAAACGGCCTCCTCGAGACTGGGGTCGGAAAAGGGAATCTCAGCCGCAGGGAAGGGTGCTCCTATGCCTCCGAACCCTGGAACCGGGTCGGGAAAGTCGGGCACTCCATGAGCGCGAACACATACGCTGAACTCGGCGAGGAGTGCCTGGACGGCGGTCCTCATGACCGGCGCTTTGCTCAAATCCAGAGCTCCGGTCGACAGAAGCTCGGAGCAAGCAGTAACCGCGTCCGACGAGGCGGGATCGCTGAAATCGACGTTGATCAGGGCAAGATCCAGACGGGGCCTCCCCTGGGCATCAAATCGGATCACGTCGATATCTATGCCTTGCTCGGCGAGACAGGACCGAAACTCTTCAGCAGCCTCCGCTGACACCGCTGTGGTAGTTGTCGTTGTGGCGATCGTGGTTCCGGGCGTCGACTCCACGGTGGGAGATGAACCGGTGCCATCGGCGGTGCAAGCACCCAGCACCACCAGGGTGGCCAACACCCCGAACCGGAATCGTCCGATCAAGTGGTTTCCGGAGTGTCAACGAGACCGTCGGCCAGAATCATTGCGATGTCTCTGACAGGGACGTCATCACGACCGAGTTCCTTGACTCCATCATCGAGCATCACAAAACAGAACGGGCACGCCACAGCGATCTCGTCGGCGTCAGTTGATAGAGCCTCTTCGGCGCGTTCGATGTTGACCTTCTTCCCCGTGTTCTCCTCCATCCAGAACCGAGCACCACCCGCTCCGCAACACAGTGAGCGGGTGCCGCTACGACTCATCTCTACAACCTGGTTGCCGGCCCCCGCCACCACTTCACGTGGTGCCAGGTAGACGTCGTTGTATCTTCCGAGATAGCACGGGTCGTGATATGCGATCTTCTTCGGTTCTCCATCTTCGTTGACCGGCTGATCAATCCGTCCCTGACGGAGGAGCTCGGCCAACAGTTGACTGTGATGGACCACCTCGTAATCCCCACCGAACTGCGCGTATTCATTGCCAAGGGTGTTGAAGCAGTGCGCACACTGAGTGATGATCTTTTCCACGCCAAGTTCTGAGAATGTCGCGATGTTCTGCAGTGCGAGCTGTTGAAACACGAACTCGTTGCCCGATCTCCTCGCCGGATCACCGTTGCAAAGCTCCTGAGTTCCGAGGATGGCGAAATCGATGCCAGCCCTACGAAGCAACCTCGCAAGGGAGACCGAAACAGCAGTATTGCGATCGTCGAACGAGCCGGCACAACCGACAAACCAGAGGTATTCCGCCGAGGTCTTTCCGTTTTGTCCGAGGATCGGGATCTCAAAATCGAGCTCAGAAGTCCAGTCGGCCCGTGCTTGTTGGCTGAGCCCCCACGGGTTGGATTGATTCTCCATGGCCACAAAGGCCTTCCCCAGTTCGGTTGGGAACTCGGATTCCATAAGTGTCAGGTAGCGCCGCATCTCGAGGATTCGATCGACAATCTCGATGTTCACGGGGCATATCTCGTCACACGCCCGACATGTCGTGCAGGCAAACACTTCATCGGGATGGATCCGGTCGAACAGCGTTCCGGCACCCTCGATCATGGCCCGCGAGGAAACGGGCGGTGCAATCCCGGCGTTGGCCGCCGCCACCTCGCCGGTCTTGAGCACCATCTCTCTGGGGTCAAGCGGTTTGCCGGTGATATTGGCCGGGCACACCGACGTGCATCGCCCACAGATCGTGCAGGCATCGGTGTCAAAAATCTGCTTCCAGGTGAGATCTTCGACCACGTGCGCGCCGATCGTGTCGATGTCTTCGACCTCCATCAGATTGGGCATCTCACGCATGGCGCCCTTGGGCCGGTCCCTCACTGACAGGAACAAGTTGGCTGGGGACGTGAACATGTGTCTCAGCTTCGTGATCGGGAGAATCACCAAGAACGCGACAAATGCCGACGCGTGGGTCACCCAGAAGAACCGATGCCACCCGGATGCGGCCGCGCTGTCGAACAGCTTGGAAAGCGGATACCCGACAAACGACCACATCTCGTAGTCGGGACGCCCGACGAGCGAAATCCGGGCAGCTTCGGTCAATAGCCCAGTGGCACCGAT
>JBAVIK010000010.1:0-3585 GCA_049686815.1 Acidimicrobiia bacterium
GCCCCGCTTCGGTCGGCCTGGACCAGATAGATGCCCACCAATCCGAGAAGCATGAGGATGTGTGCGGCGAGTGCCAGCCAACGTGATAGTTCGACTCCGGCCATGGTCGGTTCGCTGAAGGCGACCGAGGTGAGCCAAGCGAGGGCAAAGGTGATCCCGGCTCCAACAGTGATGACTCCGGCAGTGGTTTGTAGCGCCGCGGCACTCATGTGGAGCGCCTCCTCCTGCCCATTGCGAGAGTCAGACCAACCGCTGCGACGGCGCCACCAACCAGGTACGTGAAGCCAAGGACAACGTCGCTCCCGGCGATGAAGACTGTTCCGGCGCCAAACATTGCCAACGGGAAGAACAACAGAGGCCTGCTGGCCTGATGGTTGTCCCCGTGAAATGCTTGCCATGCCACGACCGCAGCCATCGAGGAGAGGCCGAGGAATCCGATGGCGAGGAGTCGCGCCTCTCGTATCAGATACTCGGCTGCCTTCGGGTTCGATGAGCTGAAATCCGACCAGCTCAATCCGGTGGTGGTTTCGAAGTTCGCCGTGTCGACGGGGACGAACAGGATGTAGACGGTCATCGCTGCCATCAACATGGCGACGATCAAGAATGCTGCACCTCCGACGCCGATACCTCGGCGGGTGCGTGTCGTAACAGACATGGAGATCTCCATTTCATTCGGGCTTGGTTGCAGTGATGAGGCTCATGGGTGGGCTCGCCGACAGGTCCGCCCTCTCGATTGCGTTCAGTCCGCCGGCTTTCAGCAGGGAGACATAGGTCGAGAAGGGGCGGACACCTCCTCCGTGGGTGCGTGTGCTGAGGTCGAGGGCATAGAGGATTACTGCGCGTGGGCCGTCCAGGTCCTCATTGATCAGCGGCTCGAGAATGGCCAGGGTTCCGTTCGGGGCCATCGCACGGTGGGCTAGCCGTAGCAGCGCCATGTTCGCGGGTTCGTCGAAGAGGTGGCAGATACCGCCAGCGATCACCAGGTCGTATCGTCCGGCCTCGAGATCGGCATCGAAGAGATCGCCGTGTCTGAGTTCGAAACGGTCTTCAAGCCCGGCTTCGGCAATCGCTGCGTTGGTGGCTGGTATTACTTCGGGCAGATCGATCGCCACGACGCGGACGTCAGGGCATTTGGCGACGATGGCGAGGCTCCACGGCGCGGCTCCTGCGCCGAGGTCGAGGACGGTGAGTCCGGGTTGGGCGAGGCGGTCCGCCGCTTTGGTTGATGCGTCCTGGAAGCCAGACGCCAGGTAGCGGACCATCTTGGGATAGAGGTGAGCCGAACCGTTCGGGGTCTCGGCTGAGATGACAGGCTTCCTGTTCGATAGTGATTCGGTCAGGCGTCCGTTGCCGATCAAACGAGAGGCGACTCCGGTGAGTCCAGGGACTGCCGATCGGAAGCCACCGTCTTCCCGGTCGGCGAGACCGAGACCGACAAGGGCTGTCATCAACAGGCGGCAGTAGCTTCGATCGATCCCTAGGTCGGTGCCGAGGGCATCTGGAGTGACCGGTCCGGATTCGAGGCGAGTGAGCACTCCGATCTGACTTGCCGCAGTTACGACCTCGGTCGCCCAGATCGCCTGAGTCAGGAATCCGAAGCTCTCAGCCGACTTCGACGACACCGTTGGTCCCATCGACGGTGACCTGCGCCCCGTCTTCTATGAGGGTGGTGGCATTCCCGGTCGCCACAACGGCTGGGATCTGGTACTCCCTGGCGATGATGGCGGGGTGGGAGAGAATCCCTCCCGTGTCGGTCACGAGTGCTCCCACACTGGGGAACAGCACCGACCAGACCGGTGACGTGATCGGACAGATGAGAACGTCGCCGGCCCGTATCCTGTCGAACTGGGTTTCGTCCATCACCTTGCGTGCCCTTCCCGTGTACTTGCCCGGGGCCGCGGCGATTCCGTCGATGCGGTCGGCGTCGGCTTGGACCCGGCCGCTCGAGCTGGTCTCGAACGTGCGCTCCACCGCCCAGAGCAACGCTCCCATCGCCTTCTTCACCTCTTCAGGGAAGCCGGTGAAGGAAGGTGGCGGTCCAGGGTCTTCACCGAATGCCGGCGGACCTACGTGATCGAGCGCCCAGACCCGCTCGCCCTTGTGCGTCAGCACCGTTTCGTGTGCTGGCTCGCCGCTGTTGAGCAACTCGCGGACATGAGGGCCGTCTAGGTAGAAGATGTCGTCGCGTTCGACGATCTGGCCTCGGTCGGCGAGCCTCGCCCCGAGTTCGAGGGCGGTCAGCCGCGCCAGCCCGAAAGGCACGCTGACGGTGAAAAACTCGCTGTCCTCTCGCACCGGATAGGCAATTCGGGCTCTGTCCAAGGCGGCGTCGAACCGGGCTAGGTCGGTGGGTCGATCTGCCAGAATGCGCCTCGCCATCTCCAGCCGCTCCGCGGCTCTCTCGCGAACTCTGGCCAGGTTCGAATCCGGATTGAATTCGGCGACGACCTGATCACGCAGGATCTGGATGACGAGTTCGGGATTCTCTGCCAGCGACGGGTCAACCAATTCGTAGCGAAGAGCTCGGTAGCCGTACTCGTTGAGATATTGGCTCAGACCGGCGCCGAAACCCGGAGCGAGATCTGAGAGTTCATCGAGAGCAGGCAGCTCCTGCCTCATGAATACACCGCGAAGAACCGGATCGTCGCGCACTTGCTGTGCCAGTTCACTCAGTTTCGCTGCCGGTTCCGTGGAGGTCCCGGAGAGACCCGAGAGCAGCTCGAGAGTCTTGGCATCCTCCCAGCCGAGGAGCTCCCGACCTACGGCGGCGAGGCCGGCGAGATAGAGAAACCCCGCCCCGTGAAGTACGAAATGGATCCGCATGGCATCGCCGATCAGCCCGGCCACGCGGTCCATATGTTGGAGCAGATGATCATCGGAGATGTCCTTCAACACCGGTGAGCGAAGGGCTTTCGCTCGCGATCGGAGATCTGGTTTCCACTCGTCGTGCCAGCGGCGGAGATTGGTTCCCGCCCGATCGGATCGCATTGCCTCCACGCACATCCGCACCCTGGCCCGGAGCGGGGGAACCACCCTCCTGAGTATTGGGACCAGGAACGGGGGCGGTGATTTGCGGTTTCTGCCGCCAAGTGGACGAAGCCAGATGTACTGCCAGCCGCCGATCTCCCGCCATTCCATCCCGTCGAGAAGAAACCCGTACTCCTCGAACCATGCCTTCCCGGCCACGTTGGTCTGGGGAAGCACCATCGAGCTGTACAGACGTGAATTGGGTTGCGGGGCGTGACCGGCATCGCGCTGCCAGAAGCCCTCCGGAATCTCTACCGGGATGGGGACCGGTTCGACATACTCGGGAAGCGAGGTGATCGGTCTCGCCTGAAGAAGAAAAACCTGCCCATCTACGATCGCCCATTCGATGTCCTGAGGCTTCCCAAAATGAGCCTCGACCTTCCGTGCCAGGTCGGCCACCGATCGAGCTTGATCCGGTACGAGTCCCTTTCCATCGGAGATGGTTTCGCCGTCGTCCCGGATCACCAGCTGCTGGGGCGTCACCTCACCGCTCGCGACCCGGTCGGCGAGCCCGGGAACTGCGTTGATCACGACCTCAGCGCGATTGCCGGTGATCGG
>JBAVIK010000011.1:0-13800 GCA_049686815.1 Acidimicrobiia bacterium
ACTGATGGGTAACACGTGCTGACAGTCGAGAACCTGGAAGTCGTCTACAACGACGTCGTTCTGGTCCTGCGTGGGATTTCCCTGGAGGTGCCCGACGGTCAGATCGTGGCACTCCTCGGGGCAAACGGTGCGGGCAAGACCACCACACTGCGAGCCATCACCGGTCTCCTCGACGTGCACGAGGGCGACATCACCAAGGGCGAGATAAGTTGGAACGGTGACAAGATCACTCACGCTCTTCCGTCCAAGATCGTCAAACGCGGGATCTCCCAGGTCATGGAGGGGAGACGGGTATTTGCTGAGATGTCCGTCGACGACAATCTCAGAGCCGGTGCCTATGTCAACGCCAATCGTGGCGGTTACAAAAAGTCCTACGACAGAGTCATGACCCTCTTCCCCCGGCTCAAGGAGCGGAGGACGGCGACGGCCGGTTACCTCTCCGGTGGTGAGCAGCAGATGCTCGCGATCGGGCGTGCCCTGATGCAGGATCCGAAGCTGCTCATCCTCGACGAGCCATCGCTGGGGCTCGCCCCGCTCCTGGTCCAGGAGGTGCGGGACATAATCGTCGAGATCAACTCGAACGGAACAGCTGTGCTTCTCATCGAGCAGAACGCAAACATGGCGCTTTCGGTTGCCAACCACGGCTATGTGATGGAAACCGGGAAGATGGTCATGGACGGCGATCCCCAGAAACTGCTCAAAGACGAAGACGTCAAGGAGTTCTACCTGGGTCTTCACGCCTCCGGTGAGAAGAAGTCGTTCCGCGACGCCAAGCACTACAAACGGCGAAAGCGCTGGCTGTCATGAGTGGGAAGCTTCTCAGGAAAGTCGACCGTTCAGGTCCGAGGGAATACGAGCATCTCCTCGAGGTGCGGGACATACATCTCGCGTTCAAAGGAGTGAAGGCGATCGATGGTGTCTCCTTTCAGGTGAATGATGAGGAGCTCTTTGCCATCATCGGCCCCAACGGCGCCGGCAAGACCTCACTGTTCAACTCGATCAACCAGGTCTACCGGCCACAAGATGGCGACATCTTGTGGAAGGGCGAGTCGCTCATGGGTCTCAAGCCGAACCAAACGGCCGAGAAGGGCATCGCCCGCACATTTCAGAACATCGCCCTGTATCCCCACATGACCGTGTTGGAGAACATCCTCACCGGACGTCACGTGCGGATGAACGCCGGCTGGCTGGCCGGCTCGATGTGGGTTGGGAAAGCCAAGAAGGAAGAGATCGAGAATCGGGAGATCGTGGAATCGATCATCGACTTTCTCGAGATCGAACAATGGAGGAAGCACCCGGTCGGATTGCTCCCCTATGGCATTCAGAAGCGAGTTGAGATGGGTCGGGCTCTCGCCATGGACCCTGAGCTGCTTCTTCTCGACGAGCCAGTCGCGGGTATGAATCTCGAGGAAACCGAGGACATGGCCAGGTTCATCATCGACGTCCAGGATGAGCTTGGGATCGCCATCCTCCTCGTCGAGCATGACATGGGTCTCGTGATGGATATTGCCGACCGTGTCCTGGTGGTCGATTTCGGCAGGCAGATAGCGCTGGGAAACCCCTCAGAGGTTCAGCAGAATCCCAACGTGATCAAGGCGTATCTCGGTGAGGAAGTGGAGACCGTCTAGACGCTCTCAACGCTCGCCGGTCAGCCGCCACGCTGTCGGCAAGATCAGACCGGCCGCCGCCGCTTTGATCAGATCTCCCAGGAGAAACGGCACGACCCCTGCGACCACCGCCTCCTCGAGCGACATGTCAACGGTGACCATCAGCCCGATGACCCCAAACACGTAGATGACCGCCGAACCCAGGACGAATGCGGTGAACATCGTGGAGAAGGTGCGGTCCTGACGTTTCTCGGCCATCCAGCCGACCAAACCTGCCGCAAACACAAAACCGATCAGATATCCACCAGTGGCACCGGTGACGACGTCCACCCCGCCTCTCGATTCCGCGAACACAGGCGCACCCAGTGCTCCCGCTATGACATAGAGGCCCTGACCGGCTGCACCGAGCTTCCACCCCAGAGCCGCACCGGTGAGAAGGACAGCGAACGTCTGCCCGGTGATTGGCACGGGAGTGAACGGCAGATAGATCACCCACTGCGCCGCGAGAGCGGTGAGGGCCGCTGCACTCACGACCAGAAGGATCGAGACCACCGCGTTGCGGGGTAGGACTCTTCCGGTGATAACGGCGCTGGTCATTGGTCTTTAACTCCTAGAAACCGATTTCGGGTCAGAATACGTCTAAGCCCAGTGTCCACAGACGATAGTTACACCCAGCCCGCGGAAGCTGAGAAGCAGCGGTTCGCGTCTTGGCCCCTCGTGCTCATCGGGGTCTTGTTCTTCATCGGGATGGCGGGGGCGGTCGCTTGGAACATCGAGCTGCCAAATGTCGCATTTGGCCCGGGACCCGTTTCCGATGCAGCGGATGCCGTAGTCGCCTCCGATGTCGATGTCTATCCGCCCGATGGCGAGCTGTTGATGCTCACGGTTGTCAGTCAAGACGTCAACATCTTCGAGGCGATAATCGCCGGCTTTGACCCGACCATCGATCTCGTCGCCAAACAAGCGGTGCGCCGCTCGGGTGAGACCGACGAGGAGTATCGCAATCGTGTTCTGCAGCAGATGGACGATTCCAACTTCCGTTCGGTCGCGGTTGCCCTCGATTACCTCGGCATCGAGATGGTGCCAATCGATGTGGTGATCAACGAGTTTGTCGAAGGGGTTCCCGCGGCCGAGGTTCTCCAGTTGGGTGACAGCATCGTCGCGGTAGATGGGGTTGAAGTCCACAACGTCAGCGAGATCGGGGACCTGCTCGAAGGAAGCAAAGTTGGTCAGACCGTGGTCATCACGGTCAAGAGGGATGGCGAGCTCATGGATCTCGACGTCGAGCTGGCGGAGCGTGACGACGAGCCTGGCGTGGCAATGGTCGGAGTGATCCTGGGCGAGCTCACCGAGTCGCCATTTCCACTCAGTCTCGAAGCGGGGAACGTGGGTGGCCCGTCGGCAGGGATGATGCACACCTTGGCGATCATCGACACTCTCACCGAAGGGGAAATGACAAAAGGCAATGTCATCGCCGGTACCGGCACCATCGCTGTGGATGGGACCGTCGGGGCCATTGGCGGGATCCGACAGAAGGTGGTTGCGGCAGAAGCGGCCGGCGCCTCCTATGTCTTGGTCCCGGTAGACAACTACGAGAGTGCGCTCACTGCGGAACGAGATCACATCGAAATCGTCGCAATCGGCACCCTCGACGAAGCGATGGCCTTCTTCGAAACTCTCGAAGCTGCCTGATCAAACCCCTGACAGATTGAAATTCGCCGGTATCTTCTAGATCGGATGGCTGACCTCAGCTCGCATCAGATCAGAAATGCCCAGTTCCGCTCCTCTTTGCGGGGCGTCGATCGCGCCGAAGTCGAGGCGTTTCTCGACCAGGTCGCAGAGCGGATCGACGATCTCGAGGCGCTACAGAGAAAGCTCATAGCCCAGGTCGACGAGTCGAGTGGGCGTGATCTCGAGACAGAGTTCGATTCGATTGGGCGAGAGGTCAGCGGGATCCTCCAAGCGGCCCGTGAGGCCTCCGAGTCGATTCGCGAACGGGCAAGCGTTGACGCCACCCGATGGCGTAGCGAGGCCATGGCCGAGGCAGATACCAATCGGAAACAGGCTGCCGCAGATGCTGAGGCGCTTCGGAGGGATGCGTGGACTTCGGGCAGTGAGCTTCTTCAGCAGTCGATGGCGGAAGCCAACAAGATTCGAGAGCAGGCAGAGCGTGATGTTCTCACGACGATGGGGGAGGCGGAACGCGAGGCGCATCGTCTGACCTCGACCGCTCGTCGGGAAGCCGAAGACATGATGCGTCTGGCCACAATGGACGCTGAGAAGATGGGCTCGGAGGCGACGAAACGTCGTGACGAGATCATCGAGCATGCCAATCGTCAAGCTTCTACGGCTCAGGAGCGCACCCGAGCCTTGGAGCAGAGACGCGACGAGCTGCTCGAAGAGTTGGAGAACGTTCGATCGACGTTGACCAGGTTGGAGGGATCACTCGAGGAGAAACGAGATGCTCTCGATCTCACCAGCTCACCTGAGCAATTCACCTCAGTCCGGGTGGTTCCGGCACAAGCGGTGGATATAGAGAATTGGACACCTGGCGAGACGGTGAGGATCGTGAGATCCGAAGACGAGGAGTCAGACACTTTCGACATCGTGGATGACCGTGAGCCCGAGCCAGACACGGAACCGGAGCCCGAGCCAGACACGGAACCGGAGCCCGAGCCCGACACGGAACCGGAGCCCGAGCTGGTGACCCCACCCGAGCCTGAGCTGACGACGCCCGCCGAAGATGACGACGTCGGTGCCTTGTTTGCATCCTTGCGAGGCGGGGGAAAGGCAATGAGCCGAGAGCCGGCGACGCCGACTGAATCCCAAGCTCCCACTGCATCGGTATCCCAGGCTGCGAAGTCAAGCGATTGGATGGATGATCGGGACGCCCGTCTACTACCGATCACCAATCGCGCACTCAGGGGGATCAAGAAGGCAATAACCGAGTTACAGAACATCGCTCTCGACAGTCTTCGAACGGAGGACAGTTGGCGACCCGATCGAGACACCATCGAAGAGGCCCTCCACGCCGACCTCGTGGGGTTGTGGGGGGAGAGTTTTGCGGCAGGTCATGCCGTGGCTGAGGAAATGACAGAATCCAAGATAAAGAGACCAAAGACGCCGCCTTCGGAGGCTGGCGAGTTCGTAGCTGCACTCGAGGAGTCGGTAACGGCGGCCCTGAACCGGGCGGGCGCCGGTCAGCGAGAGAGGCAGTCCGCGGCTTCTAAGACCTTCAGGGTTTGGCGCACCGACGAGGCCGAGCGACGGATCCGCGAGATCGCCATCAAGGGATACGAACTTGGCATCGAGGCTTCAGTCCACGTCGAGGCCTGACACCCCGGCCACCCCTCGGGTTGGCTCGGGCCGCCCGTAGACTCACGTCAATGTTCACGAGGGTTCCCACGAACTATGGGTCCGATCGGCGACGTCCGATCACGGTCATTCTCGCCATCTTGGCGGGTCTCTACCTCCTACTCACCGCGGCCGGGACGTTGTGGACCGACTACCTGTGGTTCGACTCGATCGGGTTTCGTGACGTCTGGCTGAGGAATTGGAGCCTCTCTTTGCTACTCGGGGGGATAGGTATCGGGGTGTCCTTTGCGGTGATCTGGGGGAGCCTGAAGATCGTCGACCGTCTCTCACCGCGCTGGGCGCCTTTCGAGTTGACCGAAGAGGAGGAGCTCGTAGAGAGGTTCCGGGAGTGGATCGAGCCCCGGGTGGGTCTGATCAGGTTCATCGTCACAGCCGTCCTGAGCGTGATCCTCGGTCTCACCTTGACCACATGGCGGGACAACGTGTTCCTGTTCCTCAACGACCAGGTGTTCAATTCCGCCGACCCCATCTTCTCGGTGGATCTCGGTTACTACATCTTCCGATTACCGCTCTGGCAAACTGCGGTCGATTGGCTTTTCAACCTCTTCGTGTTGGCGACGGTCGTGAGCGCCGTTGCTCACTATCTCAATGGTGGCATCCGCTTCGACGGCCGGCGGCTCAGCACAACTCGGGGAGCCAAGATCCATCTGTCTTCGATGTTCGCTCTGATCGCGCTGATCAGGGCAGTCACCTATCGACTCGACATGTTCGAGATTCTCTATGCGGACAGCGCCGAGAAGTTCTTTGGACCCGGCTACACCGAAATCAATGCACGTCTCCCGGCACTACGACTCCTCTTCGTGATTGCTCTCATCGCCGCGGTTCTCTTCATCGCCAACATCTTCAGACCAGGGTGGACTCTGGCCGCCGTCTCGGTTGGTGCCTGGCTGGTCGTTGCGTTGGCCGCGGGTGCGATCTACCCGGCGTTTGTGCAGAGATTCCAGGTGACTCCAAACCAGTTGCAGCGGGAGACGCCCTACATCACGAACAACCTCGCCATGACCCGCGCCGCCTATCAGCTCGATCAGATCGACGTGCGTCCTTTCGCCGCCGCCGACGATTTGACCGCGGATGAGGTGGTCGACAACCAGCTCACCATCGACAACCTCCGAATCTGGACCACCTCGGTGCTACCGCGCACCTATCAGAACTTCCAGGAGCTGGCGCCCTACTACACCCTTCAGAACGTCGACACCGATCGGTATCTCGCCGATGGAGTCCCTCGACAGGTCATGCTTTCGGTTAGGGAGTTGGAGGAGCTGAATCTGCCACGTGACGATTGGCAGAACACACGTCTTTTCTACACCCACGGATTTGGCGCTGTGGTCAATGAGGCCAACGTGGTCCAGTCGGACGGGCAGCCCAATTTCCTTCTCAAGGATGTCCCGCCTGTGGCGTCGGTACCGGCTCTCGAATTGACCGAGCCCCGTATCTACTTCGCTGAGACCTATACCCCGGGTCAGCCGGTGATCGTCAAGACCGGAACCCAGCCTCAGGAGATCGACTATCCGCTTGGGCCGGTAACCCAGTTCAACACCTACGACGGTGATGCCGGCGTCGTCATCAACAACATCTGGAAACGGATCGCCTTCGCTTTCCGATATCGCGATCTAAACCTCCTGATCAGTGGGCAGATTCGCTCCGACAGCAGGGTGCTGGTCGAACGCAATGTCAGAGCAATGGCGGAACATGTTGCTCCGTTCCTCCATGTCGACTCCGATCCCTATCCCGTGATCGTCGATGGGGAGATCAAATGGATCATCGACATGTACACCACCACCTCGTACTACCCCTACTCGGAACCGTTGACCCAGTCCGCACTGAACCGTCTGGCGGTGACGGCAGGCATGCCACTGGGAACGAACTATGTGCGCAACTCGGTGAAGGCCGTCGTTGACGCCAACAACGGCGATATCACCTTCTATCTCGTCGATCCGTCAGACCCGGTTGCACAAGCTTGGTCGGGTGCGTTTCCCGGTGTGTTCAGGGATATGTCGACGATGTCTGCGGGGCTTGTGGAACACCTTCGCTATCCCCAGGACCTCTTCCGACTCCAGAGTCAGATCTACCTGGAGTATCACGTGACCGACGAGAACCAGCTCTTCTCAGGGAACGATGCCTGGTCTTTCCCCACCGATCCGGCAGATATCAACCGGGTTGGCAACGAGCGACTTCAGGGTGATCTGCGCAATATCGTCGACAACACGGTGAGACCTCTCGCTGAGGTGCTGCCTTACTACCTGCTCACCAAGCTTCCCGGGGAACAGGATCTCTCCTACCTGCTGTTACAGCCATTCAACCCACTCGACAAGCGAAACATGGTCGGCTTCCTGGTAGCGGATTCCACGCCTAATCGATATGGCAGGCTCATCGACTATCGCATGCCACAGGGTGTCCTGGTAGACGGGACCGAACAGGTCGGCCAGAGGATCGAACAGGACGCGGAGATCTCACAGCAGTTGAGTCTCTGGCGTGGTGACGGATCGACGGTGATCAAGGGTGATCTGCTGGTGGTCCCGATCGAAGACTCGGTGATCTACTTCCAGCCGATCTATCTAGAGGAGGAGGGCGGAGCGTTCCCCGAGTTCCGACGAGTCGCCGTCGTTTACAGCGACCGGGTGGAGTGGTCAGAGACGCTCGACGGCGCTCTCGAGTTGGTGTTTGGCCTGTAGACAGACGACGGGCAGGGTGGTGATGGCTCTGGGGGAGATGGGGGAACGGTAAACCCACCAGGTGGTGACTCGACGATCGACGAGCTGATTGCCGAGGCCAAGACTGCCTTCGAGAATGCCAACGCTGCTCTGGCACAAGGTGACCTTGCCGGCTACCAACGTTGGATCGTGGAGGCCGAGCGGATCATCGTGGAGATCGAGTCTCAGCTCAACGACTCGACCGACGCCTCGACGTTCCACGTCAGCTAACGCGTCGTCACTTTCTCGGAGCAGATCGGGTTGCCCTAACCTGTGTCCAGTCCTAGGAATAGAGAGTTTTGGCCAAAGACACTGACGAATACATCCGGATGCGTGGCACAGTTGTGAAGATGCTTCCCGACTCGACCTTCGAGGTGAAGTTGGAGAGTGGGTTCGAGTTGCTCGCCAAACCTTCGGGAAGGATGCGTCGCGGGCGGGGGATCAGGGTTCTTCCAGGCGACACCGTCGATGTAGAAGTGTCTACCTACGACCCGACACGCGGTCGCATCGTCTGGCGCTATCGCTAGGGAACTAGCGGCCTAGCCTCATCTGATGCAGATCGGGCAAGTCATTCTCAGGGTTGCCAACCTGGACAGGGCGGTGAAGTTCTGGTCCGAGACCGTCGGGTTTGGAGTCTCGATGACCGCAGGCACTTTTGCCTTCTTGGACGGTGGCAGCATCCAACTGACCCTCAACCAGATCGATCAGCCGCCGGTGGACGAATCGCTGACCGAGATCGTGATCGAATTCGACGATGTGGAAGTCTCATACGCAGAGTTGAGGAAGCGAGGTGTTCCTTTCGAAGTCGAGTTGCGGCCCGTCACCAATGATGGAACCCGAGACCTCCTCGCCGCTCATTTCCGCGATCCCGATGGTCATCTCGCCAGCGTGGTTGGCTGGGTCGGCTGAGCTTCAGCTCGTCTCCTGTAGCGCGGCGTCAACCGAGTTCTCTATCCGGGCGAGTTCGTCATATGCGGCAGCAAACGATCCGGGCTCACCCTGGGGAGGACATTCGAAGAATGCTGCTTCGGCGATCGAGATCCACTCTGCCACCAAGTCGTCGACGGTGGGTGACGGGCCGGGAGTGACGGATTCGATATTGACACGCAACGCACCCAGAGTGCTCTCGCAAAGAGCACCATCCGGTGGCGAGCCAATGGATGACTCCGCCGGCACCGTCGCGACCAAGGCATCCCAGCTGGGGAGCCAATCTGCCGCATCTGGCCGGGGGTTGGAGGAACACGCCGAGACCATCAGCAAACCCAGGATCGCAAATACGGGCCCTAGCTTTCTGATAGCCGTTGGCATCATTGTTCAGCCTAACTCTGACCCTCGAGTTTGATCACGCGGGGCGTAGCCGCTCGACGATATGGCGACTGTCGATCCACAGACCCACGATCTCGATGTCAGGGAGGTGGGATCCCAATCGGTTCATTGCCTCGGTCACCTGGCTCTTTTGCATTTTGTCCGGGACCGGGTTTCCTGCGCAATCGGAGTGGGCCACGATCCCAACCTGATGTGAATCATGGTTCTCCATCGAGACCTGAAGGTCGGTGAGGATCTGGCCGGTTCGGCCGGTCTGGGCGGCCAGATGCTGAACCATTCCAGGTGCTGTGATGGCGTCGACATGCCGAACCCCAAAGGTGGCCGCCAGGTAGTCGGCGGCATCCCCCTGAACCCGTCCGTCGATGCAGTTGAGAACCGTTCCGAAGTCTTTCATGATCCAACTCTAGGTTTCGGAGCCCACGGCCCGGAAGGTCATGGTGGTCGCCCGGTGCGATAGGTGTGACCTAGTGGTGATCGCCACTCCACACCGATTCTGTCCTTCTTTCGATATCGCCACCGTCCCTGATGTTTGGCTCTGTGATGACGTCGGCACAACGGGGCGTGGTTGTCGACTGTGGTCGGTCCTCCACTTGCGTAGTCGATGCGATGGTCGAGGTCGCAGTTGAAGGCCGGCATACGACAGCCAGGGAAAACGCAGGTGGGATGTAGCGCCTTGATCCGACGTTTTTGTGCTGTGGTGGGACGGCGTCTCACTGCCACGGTGTGAAGGGGTTCCCCGGTTTCGGGGTCGGTGACCACCGCGGTCCAACTTCCTCTGGTTTGTTCGCTCGCCACTTTTCGGGCTACTTCGGCGACTATCGGCTGGAAGCCGGCAAGGTCACCAGGATTCTCATCCAACTCAGCGAGTGTGGTCAGGTCGACGGTCATTGTCACCGACCCTCGGACATTGGCTGCCGACTCGATGCGACCGGTCAGCAATCCGAGGGCGATATCAGCGCGGAGCTGGTCGATATTGCGGGCCTCGCCGTCGGTCTTCAGACGTCTCGCCAGGATGTTGATGTGATCCCGAGCTGCGTAGACGTCAGCGGGGGAGCATTGGGAGATGATCAGAGCCGCTGTTCCTTCCGGATTGGGCTCAGCCACGACCCTTCGTTCGGCGAGCGACTTCTCAAACAGTGTCTGGGCCTGTTCGGGGTCGGCTTGGATGCAGAGTCTGCCGAGTCGCGCCTGGATCTGCCCGGTGGTCAGGTTTGGGGCGACTGAGAGGATCTTGTCGACCACCTGTTGGGCGGTGTCCGGCTTCAGATGTGTAGTGCTGTCGACGATGACGGCTGCTTTGCGTTCGTCGATGGCGCCGGACTCCATGGCTTGTTGGACGGCCGGGAAGTCTCGATCGAGCGTGAGTGCCAGGTCGAGTATCTGAGTGGCTTTGCGTCTGGTGAGTGTCAATGCGGTCTGGATCTCTTCGAGGCCATACTCGTTCACGATCGGGCAACGCTTGACACTGTCGGGGTCGGCGGCGTGGGCTGCTTCGACGATTGAACGATTGAGACGTGACGACTCGTAGGAGATTTGTCGCTGCTGCGCCCTCATGAACGTGACAACTTCGAATCCGGTGAGTCTTGTCAGGTCAATCGAGGAGAGGATGGCTTCGAGATATGGGCCCGGCTCCATCTGGTCGAGGTGCCCAGGAATCGTGTGCCGGGTTTCCGGATTCCTGCCGCACTCAACTGTCAGCTGGTAGATCTCCTCTTCGCTCTCCCCCGGAAAGAGTTCGATATCGATATCGAACATATGTTCGATGCTACCGAGTGGGTATGACAGGTTCAAGCGGGTCGTTGGGGCGCTCTATGGCGGCCAATGACACTCGCAGTTTGTCGAGGAAGAACACCCATCCCTGGTTGTGATCTGGTATCGAGTCCGGGGGCAAGCTGCTGTGAACCAGCTTCAGCGTGGTCACCCCCGCCTCCTCCGTGAGTTCGATGCTCACAGTCGTCGACTCCGGTGGAACACCCATGAGATCGTCTTTCCAGCCATAGGCGATCACCAATCTTCGAGGCGGGTCGAGCTGGATGAATCTCCCCTGCATGGTGGCTCCGTTCTCGTGTGTCCAGCTGAGCTCACCACCGGGGACTGCATCCGCCGTGGCGTCGACTGCTATCCAGCTCAGGAGTCCATCGACTGTGGTCAATTGGCTGAAGACCTCACTCGCGGGAGCCTGGATTACGACTTCGTGGCGGGCCAACTGCACCATGTCATGTCTTCGATTCGGTGGCGTGGCGCAAGACATCGAGATGGTTGCCCCAGAACTGCTCGAGATCGGACCTCAGTTCGGCCAGACCTTCGAAGTTGACTCGATAGAGACGACGAGGCCCATCGACCTTGACGTCAACCAGACCCGATTCGCGTAGCACCCGCAGATGTTGACTTGCTGCGGGCTGGGTCATTCCGGTCAGGTCGGCCAATTCTCCAACCTGGCGTTCACAATCCATGACCAACTCGAGCAACCGGCGACGTCCGGGATGGGAGATTGCGTCGAGAGCCGCTTGCACCTTGTCATGTTAGCTTCATTGCATATAAGATAGAACGCATATACAGGAGGTTTGAAATGACGCGACGTGAGCCTGAAGTGGACGAGTGGTTCGAGAAATATGAGCACGACAATGTCGACGCGTTGATGACGGCGCGTGACGTGATCCTCGGTTCGGACGACAGAGTCACCGAGACCATCAAATGGAGCACGCCGACATTTCTCTACAGAGGAAACATCCTCAGCTTCACCGCCTCCAAGAGTGGGGTGGGTCTCATGTTTCACCGCGGATCGGAATTGCCCGGTAGGCACCCACGTCTCGAGGGTGACGGCAAACTAGTGCGAACGATGCGCTTCGATGATGTAGGCGATGTCGAGGCAGGGAAAGCCGACATTCAGGCTGCCGTTGTTGCTTGGTGTGATCTTCGAGATCAACCAGCCGGCAGAGTCAACTAAGAGCAACCCGCAGAGCTTGTCCCGGGTCGCACGGGGTAGCGCCCTGATCGGTGAATTGGAAATCGCCGGTTCTAGTGGTGATGGCTCTAGTCGTGGGGGCCTGTTCGAGTTGATCGAGCGGTGAATCAACGTGGAATGGTGTCGACGACTCGGTGGTGACGACAACTTCTACCCCTCCTCGACTACATCAACCTCTCGGCCTGAGCCTGGCCCACTCGTCGGGATCAGGACCATCGAGGGGGTTGCCGAGTTCTACGACACGGTTTCTGGTGACCGTTGGATCCCTAGAGGTTCCAACCTGGTCCAGACCATCGGCACCGGTGCCGAGACTCCGATCTCACAGAACACCTTCGACGCGATCTGGATCGATGAGCGTCTTCAGGCCATGGAGGATCTTGGGTTCACGTCGTCCGGGTGATGCTCGAGATCTACGATACCGGCCATTGTGTTGCGGGTCCGAACGAGAAGATCTCTTCTCAGTTTCCCGACGATGCAACTGATTTCCTGACGATGGCGGCCTCACGTGGCATTCATGTCATGTACACGTCGAACGACTTGCCTGCAGATAGTTGGTACGCCCGTGAGGCCTTTGTCGATCGTGAGTCTGACTTCCTGACCACTCGCAACGTCGAGGTCTATAAGGAGTATTTCTCCGACTTTCTCAACGGGCTCATCGAGCGGGGAGCCGAGTTGGACTGGCTCTGGTCCATGGAGTTGCGCAATGAGTACGTCTACCAACTCGATTGGCTTCCCTGGAACTGGACCGAAGGTGAGTTCACCGCTGCCAACGGGGAGACCTATGACATGGCCATCCAATCAGAACGTGATCGTCTCTCGTCTGAGAGTCTCACATTCTGGGCCGATGAGATGACTGCAGTCATCAAATCAATCTCCCCTGAGTTTTTGGTGTCGATCGGGCTCCTTGCCGCACACGACAACATCACGCCCTTTGGTGAGGGTGATCCCAGGTGGCTGGTCGTCGGCGACTTCCATGAGCAGACTGATGTTGAGTTCTTCGATATCCACGGTATCCGCAGCAGTGTCGAGGTAGCGATGGAGCGCTAC
Organism: Acidimicrobiia bacterium; assembly: GCA_049686815.1. GTDB lineage: Bacteria > Actinomycetota > Acidimicrobiia > Spongiisociales > ZC4RG35 > JBAVIK01. The sequence continues at coordinate 13,011 of JBAVIK010000011.1, forward strand.
AACATCCCCGACGTCGACGAGAAGCCTGTGATCGTTGGCGAGTTCGGGGCGACTTCGGCGGCCTTTGGCTCCATCGATATCGGAGCCTAGATCGTCTCGCTGTGGCAGACCGTCTCATGTCGAGGTGGCTTCGATGGCTGGCTCACCTGGCATTGGACGGGTGAGTCCGGCGGTCCGCATGTCCGATGGCCGATTGAAGGGACAATTCTCGGTGAGGTGCTTTCACCGAAGCTGCATCCTGATCCATGTGCCGACGTGGTCGTCGAAATCGACCAAGTGAGCTGGCGGGCCCCTGTTACGGCTTCGGCCAGCGAGGCAGAGAAGTACGGGCCGCAGAATCTGACGGACTCCAACCCGGAGAGCTACTGGAGTGCCGGCAATGGTGTGCCGCAGTGGTTCGAAATCGACCTTGGCTCACCCGTAGCCCCTGGAACGTTTCGCCTTCCCATCGGCATTGTCACTCCTGATGGCCATGTCGTGATCGAAGTCGAGGGCTCTGGCCCCGATGGGGCGCGAGTCCTACTCCACACTTTCGATGAGGACATCGCGCCAGGTGATGTGCTCGAACACACCCTCGAATCATCCGTCGATGGGATCCAGACGGTGCGCTTCACAGTTAAGACGATGCGCGATTGGGTCATCTTCCACGATGTGGAGGTATTCCGGGCACGGTGAGCGTCATTCGATCTGCCAGGGGTTGCGCAAGACTCACCGTTTCGTACAATTGGGTGTTCACCCGACGCGGGGTGGAGCAGTCTGGTAGCTCGTCGGGCTCATAACCCGAAGGTCG
>JBAVIK010000012.1:0-16525 GCA_049686815.1 Acidimicrobiia bacterium
ATGTCGGTGACAGCTCCCGCTGCCGAGGTCGAAGAAGAGCCCGAAGTTGACGAAGATGCACTTGTCGAGGGTGAGGAGTTGGCCGAGGGTGAGACTGAAGGGGATGTTGAGGGGCAAGAAGAGAGCGGCGAGACCGGGGCGGACACCGGAGAGTAAACCGGTGCGCGTCGTCGTTGGGCTACGCAATCCCGGCTCTGACTACGAGGGCACCCGTCATAACGCTGGCTCGGTGGTCGTTTCTCGGGTACTCGACCGTCTGCCAGTCTCACTTGCCAAGGGACCCACCCGTCTCGCGGCGATGGTCGCCCAGGACGGCGTTGGCGACGCTGCAACGCTCTATGTTCTTCCCAACGCCTACATGAACGAGTCAGGCGGAGCTGTCGCCGCGACATTGACCTACTACAAGGTGGAACCGGAAGACCTTCTCGTTGTCCACGACGACATCGACCTTCCGTTTGGGAGGCTTCGCGTTCAGGTCGCAGGTGGGAGTGGCGGGCACAATGGGATTCGCTCCATCGAGAAATCCTTGGGTACCAAGGAGTTCACCCGGCTCAAGTTCGGGGTGGGACGGCCCCCCTCTTCACTAGATCCTGCCGACTTCGTGCTGCGGCGCTTCACCAAGACCGAGCTTCCCGAGGTCGAGGCGATGACCCACGACGCGGCGGATGTGATTCAACGGTGGCTCGAAGATCGTTCCAAGGCGCAGGAAATGGCCGCACGGAGGACCATGGATGACTGACTACGTCGCGGCTCTGGACCAGGGAACCACTTCAACCAGGTTCATGATCTTCGATCGCAGCGGTGGTGTCGTTGCCAAAGACCAGCAAGAGCACCGACAGCTGTTTCCTCATCCCGGGTGGGTCGAGCACGACCCTGTCGAGATACGCGACGTCGCCTTTTCTGTCGTGAACGGTGCGATGACGAAAGCTGGTCTAGCGCCGGCCGACATCGCCGCTGTGGGCATCACCAACCAAAGGGAAACGACCCTGGTGTGGGATCGGACAACCGGAGAGCCACTTGCCAACGCCATTGTCTGGCAGGACACCAGAACCGCCGACCTATGTGATCAGCTCGCCGGCGATTCCGGCCCCGATCGTTTCCGTTCCAAGACCGGTCTGCCCCTGGCAACATACTTTTCGGGCCCCAAGCTGCGCTGGCTTCTCGACGAGCACGACCTGCATCTGCGTGCCAAGAGGGGTGAGATCGCATTTGGCACGATGGACGCCTGGTCTGTGTGGAACCTGACGGGCGGACTCCACGTGACCGACGTCACCAACGCCTCCCGGACGATGCTGATGGATCTGGTGACCACGGCCTGGGACTCGGATCTGACACTCGAATTCGGCGTCCCGACGCACATGCTTCCTGAGATCGTGCCGTCGATCGGCCAACTCGGTGTCTGCACGGGCCCTCTCGAAGGAGTCCCACTAACGGCGATTCTGGGTGACCAACAGGCTGCCCTGTTTGGTCAGGCTTGTTTCGAGCCAGGCCAGGCCAAGAACACATACGGAACCGGCAACTTCATGCTGATGAATACGGGGACCCGGCCAGTCGAGTCTGACACAGGGCTCTTGACAACCGTCGCCTACAAGATCGACTCCGAGCCCACTGTCTACGCCCTCGAGGGATCCATAGCCGTGACCGGCTCGCTGGTGCAGTGGCTTCGCGACAACCTGGGGATTCTCGGCGATGCCGCCGACGTGGAGTCACTGGCATCCTCGGTGGAGGACAACGGAGACGTCTACTTCGTGCCAGCGTTCTCGGGGCTGTTCGCTCCACGCTGGCGTGCAGACGCACGCGGGGTCATCACGGGTTTGACACGCTATGCCAACAAGGGCCATATCGCCCGCGCAGCATTGGAGTCGACGGCCTTCCAAACCAGGGAAGTCCTGGATGCCATGACCCGTGATTCAGATGTCGTCCTCACCGAGCTCAAGGTCGACGGAGGGATGACAGCCAACAACTTGCTGATGCAATTCCAAGCCGACATGTTGGACGTGGATGTCGTCCGCCCCGTCGTGACCGAGACGACAGCGATGGGTGCCGCCTTTGCGGCGGGTCTCGCCGTGGGTTTCTGGTCGGGACTCGATGAGATTCGATCGCTCTGGGCCGAGGATGTCAGGTGGTCGCCCGACATGGACGGCGACGTCCGCGCCGGCCTCATTGCCCGCTGGGATCAAGCTGTCGAGCGCTCCCTCGGATGGGTGCTCTGACTCAGCAACCCAGCGTGCTTATGATCGGTTGGCTTTAGTCGAGGAGGCGATATCTCCGTCCCCGATGCGCTCGCGTTGTTTCGGATCGTCATGGTCCTTCCGATCATGGCGTTTACGCGCGCGGATCAGATCGAACACCACTTCGTAATAGCTGCAGCCATTTTTGCTGTTTCGGCGTTCACTGACTTTCTCGATGGCTGGATCGCGCGACGCACTACCGGTGGCACCGTGCTCGGGGCGTTTCTCGACACGACGGCAGACAAGATCCTGGTGACGGGCACACTGCTAGCTCTGGTTTCGGTCGGCCGCGTCTCGATATGGCCGGCGGCGATCATCATCTTCAGGGAATTCACGGTCATGGCCCTCAGAGGGGTAGTGGCTCAGCGCGGGGGTCTCATCGGACCCTCGACGTGGGGCAAGATCAAGGCTTTCACCCAGTTCGTGGCGATCCTCCTCGCCTTTGTCAGGCTCTCAGAGCCGTGGGGCCCCTGGTACCTGGATCAGTGGGCGATGTTGGTCGCGGTGATCGCCACAATCGGCTCGATGTGGGGATATCTGACTGCCTTCTGGGACGTGGTTCGTAGCGAGCCACTCGAAGCCAAGACGTGAGGGTCGCCGTCACCGGTGGCACCGGAGTCGTTGGCGGCTCCGTGGTCAGGCATCTGATCAACGCGGGCCACGAGGTGCGCGCTCTCGTGCGGAGCAAGGAGGGGGCCGACGAAATGGCTGCTCTGGGCGCGGTCCCCGCATTCGGTGATGTTCTCGACCCGCACTCGCTCGATTCGCTCGTGGCGACATGTGAAGTTGGTTTCCATGTGGCGGGTGTGAACGAGTTGTGCAGCAACGACGTGGCCGCGATGTGGAGAGTCAATGTCGAAGGAAGTCGAATGGTTCTGGAAGCTTCTCGGGCGGCCGGAGTGCGCAGGCTGATCCATACCTCTTCCGCGGTAACCACCGGTGCACCGGTTGGAGTCGTTGCGACCGAGGAGACTCCTCATCGCAACTCATATCTCACCGACTACGAGGAGAGCAAGACGGTCGCCGAGCGGCTGCTACGCGCACAGGCCGGCGAGTTCGAAGTGGTGTTTGTGAACCCTTCGTCTGTACAGGGACCAGGCAGGGCAACGGGAACCGGTGCTTTGCTGCTCGCCGCGTCCAGGGGACGGATCCCGGTCGTCTTTGATTCGACGATTTCGATTGTCGACATCGATGACTGCGCAAAAGGCCATCTGCTCGCCGCCGAAAATGGGGTGCCCGGGCGGCGCTATCTGCTCAGCGGCGCCACGTTGACAGTCGAAGATGTCATCGAAGCCATTGACGAGATCACGGGCAATTCATCCCATCCCCGTCGCGTCAAATATTGGCAGTTGAAGAGCGTGTCGGTGATCGTTTCGGCAGGGTATGGCTTGTTGAGAAGACAACCTCCGATATGCAATGAGACTGTCCGGGTGATGACTCACGGTCATCGCTACGACGGATCACGTGCCCAGCGAGAGCTCGGCCTCACCTATACGCCGATAGCAGAGACTTTCGCCAGAACAGTCGACTGGTTCCGTTCAGAGGGCCTGCTGGCCTGATCCCGGCGCGCCGGTAGCATCGCCGATCTCGTGTCCGCCCCACTGCAACCACTACTCGAATCCTGGCGTTCCCGGCCTCTTCCGTCGCCCGGCTCGGTTTGGGCCGTCACGCCGGGAGGGCGGGCCTTTGCGTTCGCCGGGCTCTTCGCGAATCTCGAAGCCACACTTCTGATCGTCGTGCCCGGCGAGGGGGATGCTGAAGAGCTCGTCGACGACCTTCGTCTATTCACCGACAACGTTGCGTTCGCCCCGGCATGGGAGACACTCCCATTCGAGCACGTCTCTCCAAACACGGCGACGATGGCTCATCGCGCGGAGGCAAGGCATCGTCTCACGGGTCCCACTCCCACCATCGTCGTTGCAAGCGTTCGTGGGGCGATCCAACGGCTCGGCCCCTCGTCTGTTGAGCCGCTGGTCTTGTCCCCTGGTGACGAGATTGGGCTGGGGGAGCTGTCGGATCGTCTGGCCGCGCTTGGGTACCATCGGGCGGATAGGGTCGAGGCCCGGGGAGAGTTCGCCGTTCGTGGGGGCATTGTTGACGTGTTCCCGGCCCAACTCGATCAACCAGCCCGTGTCGACTTCTGGGGAGATGAGGTCGAAGAGATTCGCGCATTCAGCGTTTCGTCCCAGAGGTCGCTCGAGGCGATGTCCCAACTGACGGCGTACCCGGCGCGTGAAGTCCGGCCGGACGGAGCCATCCGTGAGCGGGCCGCGGCTCTGTTGAGGACAGAACCGTGGGCTGGCTCGACGTGGGACAGGGTCGTCGAGGGTCAACTCTTTCCCGGAATCGAGTCTTGGCTCCCGTGGCTTGCGGACAGACGGTCCCTCATCAACGAGATGCCGGCAGCGGCGACGATGGTTGTGGTCGATCCGGTCCGGGCGATGGACAGATCCAGGGACCTCGTCAAGGAAGAGTCCGAACTGGCGGCGGCGCTTGCACCGACCTGGGGTGAGTCGGCACCCGATGCCGGAGCTCACCCTTCACTGTTCCTGGACCTGGAGGAAGCACTCGGTGACATGGAATTTGTCAGCGTCCCAGCCGCGCCCACCGGGCCGGGTGACGCGGTCCTCGAGATAGTCGGCCTCGATGCGACTCCGGGTAACGCCGAGTCGGTCGCTTCGGCCCTCAGCCGACTATTGGGCAAGGGCATGGTGACGGTGGTGGCGATGGATGGAGAGACTGCGGCCGATCGAGTCGCCATGGCCCTTTCTGACCATGGCCTCGCCCTCGATCTGGTGGATCGTTTGGAAACACGACGTTCAGGAGTCCTGTCCCTGGGAATCCACAAAGGGTTCGTGGCCCCGGACCATGGCGTTGCGGTTCTCGGTGAGCGGGAGATTGCTGGTCGGCGTCGCGCCCACCGCAAGGCAGGAAGGGTCAGGTCGGAGGCAAGGAGCCAGTATCAGGATCTGACCGAGGGTGACTATGTCGTTCATCATCAGCATGGAATTGGGCGCTTTGAAGGCCTCGTCACCAGAACCATGGTTGGCATCGAGCGTGACTACCTGATCATTGCCTACGCGGGTGAGGACAAGCTCTACGTTCCCGTCGATCAACTCGCGGCCGTCAAGAGATACACGGGAGGTGAGGCACCGCGTGTCTCGCGGATGGGTGGCAAGGACTGGTCCGACCAGAAGGCGCGTGTTCGGCAGGAGGTGGCCGCGGTTGCGGCGCGGGTCGTCGAGTTGCATCGTCAACGGGCGCTCGCCACAGGCCACGCCTACGAAACGGACACCCCCTGGCAGCGGGAGCTCGAAAGTGCCTTTCCTTTCGAGGAGACACTCGACCAGCTGAAAGCAGTGGCCGATGTGAAAACCGATATGGAACAAGGACGTCCCATGGACCGTTTGATCTTTGGTGATGTCGGCTTTGGTAAGACCGAAGTAGCTATCCGTGCGACATTCAAGGCCGTCCAGGATGGGCGACAGGTGGCGATCCTTTGCCCGACAACGCTTCTTGCCCAACAGCATCACCAGACCTTTTCCGATCGATTCTCCTCATACCCTGTCCGCGTTGAGGTCCTCTCGAGGTTCCTGACCCAGAAGCAACAGAGACAAGTGGTTTCTCACATCGCCACCGGCGAAGTCGATGTCGTGGTGGGAACGCACCGAATTCTCTCTGAAGACGTTCGGTTCAAAGATCTCGGTCTTCTCGTGATCGACGAAGAGCAGCGGTTTGGCGTCGGCGCGAAAGATGCGATCAAACGACTCCGTGTCGGTGTTGACGTTCTCACGCTGACCGCGACGCCGATCCCGCGCACCCTCGAAATGGCATTGACTGGGATCAGGGACGTCTCCCACATCCGAACCCCGCCCGAGGACAGGCACCCGATCCTCACCTATGTAGGCCCCCTTGATGAACAGGCGATTTCTGCGGCTCTTCGGCGCGAACTTCTTCGAGAGGGCCAGGTCTTCTACGTGCACAATCGAGTTCAGTCGATCGAGCGCGCCGTTGCCCGACTCGAAGAACTGGTGCCCGACGCCAGATATGTCGTCGCTCACGGACAGATGTCCGAGGGTCAGCTCGAGCAAGTAATGATCGACTTCTGGAACCACGAATACGACGTGCTGGTGGCAACGACGATCATCGAGTCCGGTCTCGACCTCCCAAAGGTGAACACACTCATCGTGGAACGCGCCGATCTGTTGGGTTTGGCCCAGTTGTATCAGCTCAGGGGCCGGGTGGGCCGCTCGAGTCAGCGGGCTTACGCCTATCTGTTTCACCCGGCCGACCAATCGTTGACCGAAGACGCCCACCGGCGGCTCGAAGCAATCGGTGAGGCAACCGATCTCGGCTCCGGATTCCAACTCGCGCTTCGGGATCTCGAGATTCGCGGCGCAGGGTCGATTCTCGGAGAGGTCCAGAGCGGCCATATTGCGGCTGTTGGTTTTGATCTCTACGCCGAGTTGGTCGCCGAAGCCGTGTCCGAGATGCAGGGGAAGGCAATCGAGGAAGCTGGACTACCCGAGGTCCGCGTCGATCTCCCGGTCGACGCCCATTTGCCCGACACCTATATCACCGATCAGGAGCAGAGGTTGGAGGCCTACCGGCGTCTGGCAGCGACTGTCACCGACGATGCGGTTGACGACGTCGCCGCCGAATGGATCGATCGCTACGGGTCTCTGCCTCCTGCGGCTGTTGCTCTGATCGGGTTGGCCCGGCTCCGGGTTCAAGCCATCCGGGTCGGCCTGACTGAGATCGTCAAGCTCCGAAACGAGATTCGGATGAGCCCGCTCGATCTCAAGCCCTCACAGGAGGTGCGTCTCAAACGTCTCCAGCCGAAATCTATTCTGCAAGCAGCCGATGGAGTGGTGTTCCTGCCGGCGTCAACGCCTCTTGTCGAGAACCTCGTCGGATTCCTTCACGAGATGTGGCCCCCCGCTGAAGTCGGCACACCCGCCGGCGTTCGGTGAGACCTCGAAAGAGGCATCTTGGTGGCTCTTTTGGAACCGTTCTTCGCCTTAGGAGCGTCCAATCCCTAGCATTTGAACAGTTCTCCCTGAAAAGGATCCCCCTCTTGAAGAAATTCATCCCAGTTCTGGTTGTCGTCGCGCTCGTGCTCGCTGCGTGTGGAAGTGGCGCAGGTGGCAATGAAACCGCGGCCACAGTCAACGGCACCGATGTCACCGTCGGAGACGTAGAACGGCTGATGGTCACCGACGACTCCACCATCGACAAGGCCAACTTCGCCCAATTCCTCGGCTTCGAGATCCAATGGGAGATAGTCGAACAGGCGACGCAGGAGCAGTTCGGTATCGAAGTCACGGACGCAGAGGTCGACGCCGAAGCCGATCGGATATACGACAGCACAAATCAAGGTGAGTCGCGAGAAGAGTTCGTTCTGAGCCGCGGAGTGACTGAGGAGTTCCTTCGGAACATCGCCCGTCAGGGCCTCATCGACGCTGAGGTCCGTGCCGAGTTCGAAGACGAAGCCACCGATCCGACCCAGGACGAAATCGACTCCGAGATGGCTGTTGCCGAGGCTTCATTCACCGAAGTCTGCGTATCCCACATTCTCGTCCCCACCGAGGAAGAGGCCCAGGCAGTCGTAGTTCGACTGGAAGCCGGGGAGGACTTCGCCACGGTGGCTGAAGAGACGTCCTCGGATACCGGAAGCGCGGTCAGTGGAGGTGTTCTGCCCTGCGGGTCGGCGGGTCAGTATGTTCCTCCATTCCGGGATGCGGCGATCGTCGCGCCGGTCGGGGAGCTCTACGACGAAATCGTGGAATCGCAGTTCGGCTTCCATGTCATGCTCGTGACTGATAGGACAGATCCCAACATCGAGGACCTCCCAACCGAACAGGAGGTCATCGACAGCCTGAAGGGACAGGCTGTAGGCGTCCTCGTCAACGCTTGGTTCCTCGAGCAGATCGATGGTGCCGTTGTGGTCGTTGATGCCGAGTTCGGGACCTGGGTGACGGATCCTCAGCCGGCTGTCATTCCCCCAGAAGTGTGATCACCATCATCGGCCTCGGTCCCGGAGACATCGACCGGGTTCCCAAGCCGGTGATGCAACTTCTGATCGACCCGAATACGACAGTCATAGTGCGCACGCGTGAGCACCCTGCGGCAAGAGAGCTTGGTGAGACACGGGAAGTGGTCTTCTGCGATGATCTATATGAGTCTTCTGATACCTTCGAAGCCGTCTATGAGGCGATTGCCGAGCGTGTCATAGAAGCTGCGCGGTCAACCGAAGTCATTTATGGCGTCCCCGGTAGTGCGCTCGTTGGCGAGTTCGCTGTCCGCCATATTCTCGATCGCTACGATTCCGTTGAGGTCATCGCGGGGGAATCGTTCGTCGATGCGATGCTGTCCCATCTCGGCTACGACCCATTGGACCGCGGGCTCCAGATTCTAAATGGGCACGATCTCCCCGATCCTTTGATCCTCGACAAGCCGACGATCATCGCTCATCTGGACAAGCCAGAGATTCTCGCAGACGTCGTTGCAACGATCGATCAAGTGATCCCCGACGGCTCGGTGGTCACCACGTTCCGGGGCTTGGGAGCGAGTGACGAGATGGTGGTGATCACTGATCTTGTGAATGTGGATCCAGCCATGGCCGGGTTCCGAACCTCCTTGTTCCTCGATTGCGAGCCCGGTGGGATCGTCGGTGCCGTTAGGACGATGCGTCATCTCCGAGAAACCTGTCCCTGGGATCGTGCCCAGACGCATCAGAGTCTTGTGAAGAACCTGGTAGAAGAGTCCTACGAGCTGATCGATGCCATAGGGCGTTTGAGTGATCCCGAGGACCTCGTCACGCTTGCCTCGGTAGAAGATGAGCTCGGCGACGTTCTGCTGCAGGTGTTGTTCCATTCGGCGATCGCTCGTCAGCGCGGTGCTTTTGACTTCGACGACGTAGCCGAGGTCTTGAGACAGAAGCTGGTACGACGTCATCCCCATGTCTTTGGCGATGTGACGGCGGAATCGGCGGAAGAAGTGAAAGCCAACTGGGACGAGATCAAGGCCCGGGAAAGGGGCGACGAGGGAGCTCGGTCGGCACTCGACGGTATACCGACGTCGCTTCCCGCGTTGCAGGTCGCATCCAAAATTCAGAACCGGGCCGCCAAGGTCGGATTCGACTGGATCGACGCCGCACAGGTAGTCCCAAAAGTGACTGAAGAGCTCGGCGAGCTGGCAGCAGCCATGAAGGGCGAAGGTGATGTCCCCGCTGAGCTCGGTGACCTCCTGTTCTCGATCGTCAACCTCTCGAGACACCTCGAGGTCGACCCTGAGCTGGCGTTACGTCAGGCTGTCACTCGCTTCGAGAAGAGATTTCGTCACATGGAAGCCGCCGGCCCCCTGCTAGGACTCGACCTCGCCGAGTTGAACGAGCGCTGGGAAGCGGCAAAACGGCTCTGATCGATCATCGGAACAAGTCCAGCTCAGTGGTAGTTTGGCGACGCAGCCAGCGGTCAGAGGTTCATGAGCGCCATAATCGAGCGGGTTCACGCCCGACAGGTGCTCGACTCCCGGGGAAACCCGACTGTCGAGACTGAAGTATTCACCCAAACCGGTTTTGGGCGAGCCATCGTGCCCTCCGGCGCCTCCACCGGGACACTCGAGGCCGTCGAACTGCGCGACGGCGGGGATCGATGGATGGGGAAGGGAGTGGGCCGAGCGGTCGGGCATGTCAACTCGACGATCGGTCCTGCCTTGATCGGCCACGACGCAACTCGTCAGGAGCGCATCGACTTGCTGATGGCCGACCTCGACGCGACCACCAACAAGTCGAACCTGGGGGCCAACGCCATCCTTTCGGTCTCGCTCGCGGTGGCGCGCGCCGCCGCGGCAAGTCTCGACCAACCCCTCTTCCGCTACCTCGGGGGTCCTTCGGCGCGTCTCCTCCCCGTCCCCTGTTTGAACGTGCTCAACGGTGGTGCACATGCAGCGAACACGATCGATATTCAGGAGTTCATGCTCGTTCCTGCAGGTTTGCCGTCGTTTGCTGAGGCACTGCGTGCCGGTGTCGAGATCTATCACGCAATGAAACGGGTCATGGCCGGGCGCGGTCTGGCCACGAATGTCGGCGACGAGGGTGGCTTCGCGCCCGATCTGGCCACGAGTCAGGCAGCCCTCGACCTTCTCATCGAGGGCATTGGAGAGGCCGGCTACGCGGTGGGCGACGAAGTGGGTCTGGCGCTCGATGTGGCCGCCACCGAGTTCTACCGAGAAGGCCGATATGAGGTGGAGGGGATGGAACTCGGTCCCACCGAGATGGTCGACTATCTAGCCGATCTCGTTGATCGGTACCCCCTCGTCTCGATAGAAGACGGGATGGCCGAAGATGACTGGGATGGTTGGAAGGCTCTCACGGCAAGACTCGGAAAGAGAGTTCAGTTGGTTGGGGATGACCTGTTTGTCACCAATGAGCAGATCCTGAGACGTGGCATCTCCGAGCAGGCGGCGAACGCGATCCTCATCAAGGTGAACCAGATCGGGACATTGTCTGAAACGCTTCACACGATGGAGCTAGCCGAGAGATCCGGGTTCGGTCGCATGGTGAGTCATCGCAGCGGTGAGACCGAGGACAGTTTCATATCCCATCTCGCGGTGGCGACCAACGCCGGACAGATAAAGACAGGCGCTCCAGCACGCGGAGAGCGCACGGCGAAATACAACCAGCTGCTGCGTATCGAAGAGATGATGGGTGATGAGGCCCGGTATGCGGGCTGGGAAACCTTCAGGAGAGCCAAATGACGCTTCTGCGCAGACCTGGCGTCCTCTTCACCACGTTGTTGTTCGTCCTCCTTGGCGCAGCGTTTCTCACCCAGGTCGTGCCATATCGCCAGATTCTGGACTCTCAACGTCAGGTGAGTTCGGCGAGAGCCCAGCTCGCCTCGTTGGAGACCGAAAACGCCGCTCTTCAGGCTGATGTCGAGGCGCTGAACACCGATGTAGAGATCGAAAAGCTCGCCAGAGAGAAGCTTGGCTTCGTGAAACCGGGGGAGGTGGCATTCGTCGTCCTCGACCCACCGGCGGATGAGACCGAGCCTGCACCGCCTCTGACTCCGGACCAGCTGCCCGAGTCGCGAACATGGGTCGACCAACTGTGGGACTTTGTCACCGGGGCCGACTTAGATTCTTGATGTGACCAACCCAGATGATCGAGCGGTCATCGAAGCACAGATCGGAAGGCCATTGCGTGCCGAGTCGATGATCGCGTCCAGGTGTCACTTGGATTTGCCTGTTGTGGTCAGGGTTCCTCCGATCCTCGATGACGGAACGCCGTTTCCGACACTCTTCTGGCTGAGTTGCCCGCTGGCGGCGACCCGAATCGGCCGATTGGAATCGGGTGGCGGTGTCAAGAGAATGGAAGCCAAGGCCGATTCGGATCCCGAGTTTGGGGCAGCGCTTGCCAAGGCACACCGCGAGTACTCGGAGGAGCGGGAAACCGACCTCGTCGATCGGGCCGGACCTGTTCCGACCGGCGGGGTAGGCGGGGCCAGGGCAGGAGTCAAGTGTCTACATGCTCACTACGCGCATCGGCGGGCAGGACGGGACAACCCCGTGGGCGAATTGGTGATGGACTGGATCGAACCCCTCGATTGCACTGATATGTGTGTTGTGGATGGGGTGAGGAACCCAGCCTGGTCGGGTGGACCATGAAAGTCGGTGTCGTCGACATCGGGACTAACTCCATGCGTCTGCTGATCACCGACGGACTCGAGGATGAGCGCCGTTGGGTCGAGGTCACGGGTCTCGGTGCGGGTGTAGACAAGACAGGCGAACTCTCCGATGCGGCTATCGAGCGGACGATCGAGGTCCTGGGTCGTTTCGGAGCCGAGATGTCGCGACGCGGGGTCTCGAGAACCCTCGCTATCGCCACTTCGGCTTCAAGAGACGCCGCAAATCGAAATGAGTTTTTCGACCGAGCAGAGCAGGCGCTAGGAGTGCGACCAACGCTGATCGACGGGGACAGTGAGGCACGGTTCGCCTATTCAGGGGCTGTTGGAAACGATGATGGCGATTTCGGGGTGGTCGTCTCCGACATTGGCGGTGGCAGCACCGAAATCGTGACCGGTGAGTCATCAGTGTCAATTGACATCGGCTCGGTGAGACTCACCGAGCGGTTTCTGCCCGACCGACCGGCCTCCGTGAGCCAACTGGCCGATGCCATCGGCCATGTCGCTGGGTTGTTTGAAGGTGTCGACTTTGCCAAAGTGTCCAGGCACATTGGTGTGGCCGGGACATGGACGAGTATCGCCGCGATTGCACAAGACCTGTCACGTTATGAGCCACAGAAGGTTCATGGATACGTCCTGGCTGACGACGCTCTCGACGACGTCACTGAGAGACTGCGAGGGCTGACGATCGAGGAGACCGCCGCGATACCAAGTCTCGATCCCGCCCGGGCTCCGGTCATACTTGCGGGAGCGGTGATTGCCACCCTCGTCTCTGAGACTCTCGGAACCACCGAGACTCACATTTCTGAACGAGACACCCTCGACGGCGCGGCCATGGAGTTACTCGCTTTAGCCTGATCACCTCTGCCCGGGTGGCGGAACGGTAGACGCGAGGGGCTTAAACCCCCTTGAGCCAGTCATGGCTCGTGTGGGTTCGAAACCCACCCCGGGCACAGCGAACCCGCAGCCTGCGCTGCGGGCTCGCTTGATGGAGCTCGCCCGACAGATTCGACGAGCCAGCAGTTGGTTCAGCATGGCGGGGTCGAGGTGATGCAGGTCGTTTCAAGTAAGCCCCAATAGCTCCCAAATTCTCGTGACGACGAAGACGAGGAGGGCCAACCCCAAGAAATCGAGGACGATCCCTTTGCGAAAAATCTGGCCGGCCGTGTAGAGCCGCGTTGCGTATGCGACCATAGTGGGAGGCGTGCCGACCACCAGGGCGAAGTCGATTGACGACGCTATCGCCACCACTACCACCAGCCCGATTGGGCTCACACCGATGACGGCCGCCAGCGGTATCGCTATTGGGATCAGGATCGCGGCCGACGCAGTGTTCGAGGCAACGGTCGTGAGCAGCAGCGTGATGACAGCCACCACCAGTACTGCCAACAGGGCGGGAGCGTTGCTGAGGCCGACAAGTCTCGTCGCCAGATAGTCCGACACACCGGTCTGAACGAGGAACAAGCCCAGGGTCAGCCCTCCGCCGAAGGTGATCAGTGCTGGCCAGGAGATCTTTGCGAGATCTTCTGGCTCCAGACGCCCAACGATGAAGAGCGTGATTGCGCCGGCCAGCGCAATTATCCCTGAATGATATCCGTGGACCGTTTGAGTCAACCAGCCGGCGGCGACTGTGGCGAACACTCCGAGCACGAGGAGTTGCTTGCCGCTGGGCCGACCGAGCCTTGCCATTTCCTCGCGGGCGATGGCGTTGACGTCATGGAATTGCTGGCGGTCGAGTACTACATGACTACGCCTCCAGACGTACGCCCCCATCAGAGGAAGAAATAGGACGACCATTGGCACGCCGAACGCGAACCATTCGACAAAGGAGATCTCCTGACCCAGGAACTCGTCGAGGAACTGGATGGCAAGCTGGTTTGCCGGGGTGCCGATGGCGCTACCGACACCACCGATGGTCGCAGCATATGCGATGCCCAGGACCAGAGCTTTTCGGTAGCCTTCCTCGCCCAGGGGCGCAGTCACCGCAACGGCGATGGGGATCACCACGACCGCAGCAGCAGTATTCGACATGAACATGGAGAGCGCTGCGGCCAATCCCAGCAACACGGCGTAAAGGACCTGCGGTCTACGTCCGGCCCGAGCGGTGATCGACACGGCTATGTAGTGATCGAGGCCACACCTCTTCATGGCCTCGGCCATCAAGAAGCCCGCAAAGAACAGAATGATGATCGGGCTGACGAACGGAGCTGTCGCCTCCGCGGCACCAGCAACACCACTGAAGACCAATACCAGAGGGATCAGCAATGACGTCACGAAGAGGGGAATGGCCTCGGTAACCCAAAGTACAACAACGAACCCGAGCAATCCGAGCACGACGGCAGCGCTTTGGGGCGGTCGACGCATGGCGACGACCTTCTGAGTGGCTTCGTCCCATCGGACGATCGGAATCAACTCAGAATCACCGTCGGGAAGTTCCAGCTGCAACACGATGTCACCAATCGCGGGCTGGATTGCGGCCCCATTTCGGGAGAACGCAATCGTCGCCTCGATCGGACTGCCCACCGGGACACCCCGTGGATAGGTCAACTCGAAATCGACCCCGTCGGCAGAACCGGCGAAGAACAGGTAGTCAGCGGCGCCGACTCGAATAGGGGCTTCTACAATCACATCCCCCCGATACTCCAGCCTGGTCGACCCGTTGCCCGTGACCCAGTCGACCGGCGCGATCGAAGCCATGAGCGCGGCCGTCAGGACACCTAGCCCAACGAATACCAGTCTCCTTCGTTCAGGGTGCCAGCCGGCATGCGAACCGGCCGCATTGTCAGGCATCGCATCGACCTCTCGCGATATGCACCAACCTCACTCGATGATTGTGGGCCTTCGACGCCGGCGGATCAGTCTGGCTCCAAGAACACCGAGGGCCGGGCCGACAGCGATGAAGATCACGACCAAAATACCTGTGAGAGGACGCTCCTTGAAGACTTCGTCAAGGCCCGTCTCGTAGCCACGCTCGAAGCCCGAGAAGATCACCAGGTTGACAGCAGCAATGGCGCCGATCACGACGCCCGCCAAGCCACCAACGACGATATCCAGAACCCAACCGCGTATTCCCACAGGTGGTTTTTGCATGCGTCTCCGGTTTCGTCGACCGTCGATGATTCATGTTGCATGGAGGATTCCCCTGCAACTGAAGTTTGCTCTGTCGACCCACCTCAGTGTCTGGCAGCAAGAGTCGCACTGCTAGAGCACGAAGTCCCATTGCAGCGGTTGCAGGCCAATATCCCGCAACCTGCGTTGCGGGATATTGGTCGTAAAGGTCGTGGGACCCGGGCCGGTGGGTGGGGGTGGGGAGAGGACCCGAACCGGGCCCCACGATGGCGCGGGCAGTGATCTGCCTCTCAGCGACAACCGGCTGTGTCGGACCTCAGATCAACCCCCGTGACAAACAAAGTCTACTCCCGGATGCCGCCTTCCAATTCTGCCAAGGCATCTCTACGTTGATCCCGGGCTTGGTGTCCTAGAGTCGCTCTGATGGAATTCGTCGAGTACTCAGTTGACGGGCCAGTAGCAATGGTCCGACTCAATCGCCCTCCCGTGAATGCGTTGTCGACGCAGGTCTCGACGGAGCTAGGGGAGGCGTTCAGCCGTTGTCAGGACAATTCCATCCGGGCCGTGGTTGTAACCGGCCAGCCACATTTTGCAGCGGGTGCCGACATCAATGGCTTCAAGGAGGCGTTTGACTCCGGCGGCGACGAAGCCCTGGCCCCCGCACTACTTGGCGCAATTCGAGTGTTGGAGACACTCGGTAAGCCAACCATCGCCGCAGTCCACGGTTACGCGCTCGGAGGCGGGTGCGAGCTCTCCCTTGGATGCGACTTCAGATACGTCGCGGAGGACTCCAGGATCGGTCAGCCAGAGATACTGCTCGGGATAATCCCCGGTGCGGGGGGCACCCAGCGTCTCCAGCGGGTGATCGGATTCCAAAAGGCAAAAGAGCTCGTCTATTCCGGTCGACAGGTCGGGGCCGAGGAGGCTCTGGCCTTGGGTTACGCAGACAAGGTGGCGGCTTCAGAGGACTTGCTCGATCTCGCCCTCAACGACGCAGCTGAGTGGGCGACCAAGGCAACCGCCGCGATCGCCGCTGCGAAGCAAGCTCTGGCAGAGGGTCGTGGTGTGCCGCTCGTCGATGCGCTTCAGGTGGAACGCCAGGCCTTCAAACGGTCCTTTGGAACCGAAGACGCCGTCGAGGGAGTGAACGCCTTCCTTGAGAAACGGGAGCCGCAGTTCAAGGGGAGTTAGTGGGAGGCAATGACCACACGTTCGTGGTGTTCATTGTCTGTTGACGATTGTTTCCTCAAGACGCCCGAGATTGCCCCGCCATACACCCGCCAGGATGGGACGGGCTATCCATGCGGTGAGACCTCCTCCCAGCCACCAGGGAAACACCAGCTCTTCGACCCAACTGACGATCGTGTCGCCGGATCGATCGACCACGCTGAGCGTGCCGTTTCCTGTGATCACACCGCGGTGAGTCACGTCGATGGATTCTCCTTCAACCCACCCGGCGATTTCGAGAACGTCGAGCGTCGTGAAGGGGCCGATCCGGGTTTTGACATTCATGACCGTTCCGACTCCACGGTTCTGATG
>JBAVIK010000013.1:0-13060 GCA_049686815.1 Acidimicrobiia bacterium
CCCCAGAAGGGGATGATCGCAACGGTCGACCTATGCCTCGAACTTCAGCAGATGGGCTTCGAGGTGATCCCACATATCTCCGCACGTCTCACCGAGGACCGCCGGCAGTTGCGGATGATCCTCGACCGCCTCGATGCAGCTGACATCCATCGCGCGTTTGTGGTCGGCGGTGACGCCGACCCACCCGGTGAGTTCTTCGACGGGCTCGCGTTGTTGACTGCAATGGACCAGATGGGCCACAACCTCGGGGAGATAGGCATTCCCGGTTATCCGGAAGGCCATCCCACGATCGACGACGAGGCGATCACCCGGGCATTGGAGGACAAAGCGCCGTTTGCTTCATATATCACCTCGCAGATGTGCTTCGACGCAATCGCGATAGCCGACTGGGTTACGGGACTTCGGTCTGACGGCTATGGACAGGCTGTGTATCTGGGCATCCCCGGCGTTGCTGAGCTGACCAAGCTGATCACCATCTCGATGCGGATAGGTGTCGGGGCATCGGCCAAGTTCCTGTCGAAAAACAAGAGCCTGGCCGGCAAGCTGGTCCGACCGGGCGGATATGGAGCTGACAATCTCATCACGAGTCTCGCCGCTGAGCTAACCGACACCACTGCCAACATCCACGGGTTCCACGTCTACACCTTCAACCGTGTTGATGCGACCGAGGAATGGCGTCAGCGAATGCTGGAGACGCTGGGCTGACAGAGACATCTCAGCGTATCCATTGACCACTCCTCCTCACCAGGGAGGTCTTAGTGACCCCGGAGGGGGGTCTTTGGTCCCTTCGGGCCAGACGGGATAGCGCATATGTTCAGAGTGTGACTGACTCGCGCTTCGCCACCGTCGATGGAAACGAGGCTGCGGCGCGCATCGCCCATTTGATGAGCGAGGTCATCGCGATATATCCAATCACTCCGGCCTCGCCCATGGGTGAATTGGCCGACAGTTGGTCTCATAGACGCCAAACCAACCTCTGGGGCGTGGTGCCCGACGTCGTCGAGATGCAGAGCGAGGCGGGAGCGGCCGGCGCAGTCCACGGATCCCTCACCGCCGGTGCTCTGACAACCACCTTCACCGCATCCCAGGGACTGCTGCTGATGATCCCAAACCTGTACAAGATCGCCGGAGAGCTGACACCGACTGTCATTCACGTGGCGGCCCGAACCGTGGCCACCCACGCCCTCTCGATTTTCGGCGACCACTCCGACGTCATGGCCACCCGTCAGACCGGATTCGCCATGTTGGCGTCGTCATCGGTTCAGGAAGCACAAGATCTTGCTGTGATCGCACATCTCGCCACGCTCGAGAGTCGGGTTCCATTCCTTCATTTCTTCGACGGATTCCGCACTTCCCACGAGATCAACAAGATAGAAACCATCGACGCGGCGGTCCTCCGTGATCTGGTCGATGAAGACCTGATCGCAAACCACCGCCTTCGATCTCTCAACCCGAATCGACCGGTCCTACGCGGAACTGCCCAGAACCCTGACGTCTTCTTCCAGGCACGCGAAGCAGTGAACCCGTTCTACGACGCCGTGCCTTCGATCGTGGCGAACACTATGGATCGGCTCGCCGCGGTTACGGGCCGCTCCCATGGATTGTTCGAGTATCGAGGCGCACCCGATGCGGAAACTGTGCTGGTGATCATGGGCTCGGGGGCTGGTGCCGCAGGGGAAGCAATCGATCGGCTGGTTGCTGAGGGCCGGAAAGTCGGTCTGGTCGTAGTCAAGCTCTACAGACCCTTCAGTGTGCCCAACTTCGCAGCCACGCTCCCCGCCACCACCAGTCGCGTCGTGGCGATGGACCGCACCAAAGAGCCCGGAGCGGTTGGTGAACCTCTATATCTCGATGTCGTGGCCGCACTGGCAGAGATGGGGCGGGATACGAGGGTCTCATCGTGTCGTTATGGCCTTTCATCCAAGGAATTCACCCCAGCGATGGCCAAGGGTGTCATCGACAGTGCCGAGTCCGACGACAAACGACACATGACTGTGGGCATCATCGACGACGTCAGCGGTCTCAGTGTCGAATACGAACCGAGTTGGCTGGAAGAGCCCGCCGAGGTGACCCGAGCGGTGTTCTACGGGCTGGGCTCAGACGGGACCGTCGGCGCCAACAAGAACTCGGCAAAGATCATCGGGGCGACCACCGAGCTAAATGCCCAGGGCTATTTTGTATACGACTCGAAGAAGGCGGGCTCTCGCACCGTCTCGCATCTACGAATCTCACCAAACCAGGTCGAGTCGACCTACTTGATCAGTTCTGCCAACTTCGTGGCGGTCCACCAGTTCGACTTCATCGAGAAGGACGACCTGCTCGCCATCGCAGCGAACGACGCCACCGTCTTGATCAATTCCCCACATCCTCCTGAAGCGGTCTGGGACCGACTACCCCGAGAGGCACAACAACACATCCTGACCAAGAACCTCGCACTGTGGGCTATCGACGCCGCGGCGATCGCACATGAGGCCGGGCTTGGCCGGAGGGTGAACACTGTGCTCCAGACGTGCTTCTTTCACCTCACAGATTTCCTCGACACAGAAGCGGCTACGGAACACATCAAGGATCAGATGCACAAGACCTACGGCGCACGTGGCGACGTCGTGGTCCGTCGCAATGTCGACGCCATCAATCAGGCGGTGTCCGGCTTGTATCGCGTCGAGCCGGGAGCCGCCAGCTCGACAACCCGAATCCAGTCGCCGGTTCCGGAAATCGCCCCGGACTTCGTCAAGAGGGTCACTGCGATGATGATGGCCGGCCGTGGCGACCTCCTCCCGGTCTCTGCGCTACCGGTCGACGGCACATTCCCCACCGACACAGCGAAGTGGGAGAAGCGGTCGATCGCCGATGAGATCCCCATCTGGGACCGGGACATTTGTATCGACTGTGGCCGCTGTGCGCTGGCATGCCCCCATGCCGCCATCCGTTTCAAGGCTTTCGACCCGGAGACGCCCGTTCCAGACGGATTCCTGTGGAAAGAATCCACCGGTGCTGATCTGAGGGGCAAGCGAATCACGATCCAGGTCGCCCCCGACGATTGCACCGGATGCGGTGTCTGTGTCGACATCTGCCCGGCCAAGTCCAAGGAAATGGTGAAGCACCGAGCGCTCAACATGGAACCCAAACTCCCCCACCTCGAGAGGGAGCGCCGCAATTTTTCCTATTTCTTGGAGATTCCGGAGACTGATCGATCCATCGTCAATTCGGGATCGGTCAAAGGCTCACAACTGCTCCAGCCCCTTTTCGAGTACTCAGGTGCGTGTGCCGGCTGTGGGGAGACTCCGTACCTCAAGCTGCTCACCCAGCTCTTCGGGGACCGCATGGTGGTGGCCAATGCAACCGGGTGCTCGTCGATCTTCGGGGGGAATCTCCCGACTACACCCTGGTCCACGAATCGAGAGGGGCGGGGACCCGCATGGTCGAACAGTCTCTTCGAGGACAACGCCGAGTTTGGGCTCGGGATGCGACTGGCCATCGAATCGCAGCGTCAGGACGCCATGCTTCTGGTCACGGCGTTGGCACCAGAGCTCGGTCAACTTGCCGTCGACTTGCTCGACTCCACTGAGCGCCCCGATCGATCAGATCTCAATGCCCTGGTGGAACATCAGCAGAGACAAGTCGACGATTTGAGAAGGGCTCTCGAGCAACTCGATGGACCCTTGGCACGTCGGTTGGAAGGAGTAGCCGACTCACTCATCGACACCAGCATTTGGATAGTCGGCGGAGACGGTTGGGCGTATGACATCGGGTTCGGCGGTTTGGACCACGTCCTCGCCTCCGATCGGGATATCAACATCCTGGTTCTCGACACCGAGGTCTATTCGAACACCGGAGGCCAGGCCTCCAAAGCCACTCCCCGAGCCGCTATCGCCAAGTTCGCTGCAGGTGGCAAGACCACCGGCAAGAAAGACCTGGGCCAAATCGCCATGGCCTATGGCAATGTGTACGTCGGCCAGATTGCAATGGGGGCCAATCCGACTCAAACAGTGAGGACCTTCGCCGAGGCTGAGGCATACCCCGGTGTCTCGCTGGTGATCGCCTACAGCCCGTGCATAGCCCATGGGATCGACATGGCTACCCAGATGACTCACCAGAAAGAAGCATCAGATTCTGGATACTGGCCCTTGTACCGGTATGACCCCACGCGGGAGGCGGCGGGCCTTCCCGGCCTTCGTCTCGACAGCAAGAAGCCAACCATGACCTTCAAGGCCTTTGCTGCCAAAGAAGCGAGGTTTGCGATGTTGGGCCGGTCGGATCCGGAAACGGCAATGCGATTGATGGCACGCGCCCAGCAGGATATCGACGATCGCTGGCTCCTCTACGAGCAGATGGTCAACGTTCACCGCAGCGCCGAGTACACGGAGGTGGAGGAATGAAGGTAGACCTCAAAACTCAGTATTTAGGTCTCGAACTGGAGCATCCGATCTTGCCATCCGCCTCCCCGCTGACCGGCACTATCGATCGTGTTCATGCATTGGTCGACGCGGGCGCACCTGCACTGGTGCTACCGAGTCTCTTCGAGGAGCAGATCGAGCACAACGCCATGGCCGTGCACCACAATCTCGAGCTAGGGGCCGAGGGCTTCGCCGAGACGCCGGACGGCTTCTTCCCCCAACTCGACTCGTACAACACCGGCCCGGGCGACTATCTAGACCTGATTCGGCGGGTCAAGAGCGAGGTGGATGTGCCTGTGATTGCGAGTCTGAATGGGACGACAGCGGGAGGCTGGACCCACTATGCGCGGGTTCTTGCCGAGGAAGGAGTTGATGCACTCGAGGTGAACACGTATCGGGTTTCTGCTGATGCAGACGAGACCTCGCCTGAGGCCGAGCAGTCCTACCTCGCTTTGGTCGAGACCATCAGGGCCTCGATCGACATACCTCTCGCAATCAAGATCGGACCGTACTTCTCCTCCACCGCGAACATGGCTCGACGTCTCGTCGACGCCGGCGCCGACGCCCTGGTCATCTTCAACCGCTTTTATCAGCCCGACATCGATCTCGACAGCCTCGAAGTGGTCCCGTCCCTTGTTCTGTCCGACCCTTCGGAGCTTCGCCTCGTGCTGCGGTGGCTGGCCATCCTCCACAGTCGTGTGGAGTGCGATCTCGCCGCAACGACCGGAGTCCATGAAGACACCGACGCAATCAAGGCTCTGTTGGCTGGGGCGACCGTTGTGATGATGGCCTCGGCCCTCCTCCGGCACGGACCAACCCGGCTGACCGAGGTTCGAAACGGGGTGGAGTCGTGGCTGGCAGAGAGAGAATACGAGTCCGTAGCGCAAGCGAGGGGAAGCATGAGCTACGGCTCGGTTCCCGACCCCTCCATGTTCGAGAGGGCCGGCTATCTGCAGACCCTCACCTCATACGTTCCCAGCTGGTAACTCGGACGCTGACGAGGTCATCGCACCGGTGACGTTCGTCATCTCCTTGTTCAATCGAGATCTGGATATCTACGAGATTCGCGACAACATGGGTGAGTGCCACTTCGGCGTTCCTCTCGGTGCGGGAATGCTCCTGAGCAGTGGTAGAGCCTGAGCACGTACGTGAAGCGCTGAGCTGCGCCGCAAGGTCAAACCGATTAGGTTGCCGGCTTCATGCCTGCCATCGAAATCAAGAACCTGGTCAAGAGTTATGGAGATGTCGACGCTGTAAGAGGAATCGATCTGACCATCGAGGAGGGTGAGGTTTTTGCACTCCTCGGCCCAAATGGCGCAGGTAAAACCACTACCGTCGAGATTCTCGAAGGACATCGCGAGGCGACTTCGGGCCAGGTAACGGTGCTCGGACACGATCCAGGCAAAGCGGAGCGTGAGTTCAAGGATCGCATCGGGATCGTCCTCCAGGAGACTTCTGTCGAACAAGAACTCAGGGTCGGCGAAGCGATAGACGTCTACGGTGGCGCCTACAGCAAGCGCCTCGACACTCATGAGCTGGTGGAGATCGTTGGTCTGACCGAGAAGATCGCCTCCCGGATCGGAACGCTCAGTGGTGGTCAGAAGAGGCGTTTGGAGCTAGCCCTCGGAATCGTGGGAGACCCGGACCTGATCTTCCTCGATGAGCCAACTACCGGTTTCGACCCGTCCGCTCGCCGTGAGGCCTGGCATGTCATCGACAACCTGAGGAACCTAGGCAAGACCATATTGCTGACGACTCACTACATGGACGAGGCGCAGAACCTCTCCGACCGGGTCGCTGTCATCGCCGATGGCGTCATCGTCGCGGAAGGGACCCCAGAGACTCTCGGTGGTCGCGAGCAGTCGTCGACCCGGATCAGCTTTCGGTTGCCTTCAGGAGTCACCCCTCCCTTCGATGCACCAATATCTGACGGGTTGGTCGTGATCGAGGCCCAGGCCCTGACCGCCGAGCTGCACCGGATCACGTCTTGGGCGGTGGAAGCGGGTATCGAGCTCGAGCACTTAGAGGTGACCAGACCGTCTCTCGAAGACATCTACCTGTCCCTGACCGAAGAGGATCGCTGATGGCCAGGCAATCGAGCGTCGGCTTGCTGTCCCAACAGACGGTGTACCAGGCGAAAATGTTCTATCGAACACCGATCGCGGCGTTCTTCACGCTGGTGTTTCCGCTCCTGCTGTTGGTTCTATTTGCGGCGATATTCGGCAACGAGGAAATCGAAGAATTGGGAGTCACGCTCGCCCAGTACTTCGCACCCGCACTCGCCGTCTTCTCGGCCGCCAATGCCACCTACACCAACATCGGGGTAGGCACCGCCTACCAACGCGATCAAGGCATCCTCAAACGGGTGCGGGGCACACCCCTACCTCCGTCGATCTTCTTTGGTGGCAAGATCGTGTCGGGAACCTTGGTGGCCGCTATCGCCGTGTTCGTGATGATGGCCGTTGGAGCGCTCTTCTATGGCATCGAGATCTACCCTCGGACTCTCCCCGCCGCCATCGTCACCTTCCTTGTTGGAGCGGGATGTTTCGCATCACTTGGCCTCCTGGTGGCTGCCGTAGCGCCAAGTGGTGGAGCCGCCACAGCAATCACCAACGCCACCCTTCTCCCTCTCGCCTTTATCTCGGGTCTGTTCATCCCCATCACGAGCGAATCTCCACAATGGCTTCAGACGGTCGGCAACATCTTCCCCCTGAAGCATTTCAACGATGCTTTCCAACAGGCCTTCGCACCCGGCACCACCGGAGCCCAATTCGACTGGGTCGATCTGGCCTACATGGCTGTCTGGGGCATAGTTGCGTTGCTCCTGGGTCTGCGACTGTTCAAGTGGGAAGCTCCGGTGGGACACGACCGCAAGCCGCGTGTCAAGGAACCGGCCTAGGGCCCAACTCGGAGCCCCAACTCTCCAGCTAGGGAACCATCCTCGTCACACCATTCCTTATAGCGTGCTGACCCAACACGGAGGACAGACCTTTGGACAACGGGCGTGCAAAGACGTGGCGCAACTTCTTTCGATCCACGTCGTCCGGTCGGCCCGAGAAGTTGGGGGCGTTCATCGGGGTGTTCACGCCGTCGATCCTTACGATCCTCGGTGTCATCCTCTATCTCCGGGTCGGCTGGGTGGTCGGGAACGTTGGCCTTCTCCCAACGATCACCATCGTGGTGATAGCCAACCTGGTCACACTGGTCACTGCCCTCTCGGTGTCCTCGGTTGCCACGAATATGAGAGTCGGCAGCGGAGGTGCCTACTACATCATCTCGAGATCCCTCGGAATCGAGGTCGGTGCCGCCATTGGGATTCCGCTCTACTTGGCGATGGCCTTCTCGGTCACCCTGTACGCGTTTGGCCTGGCCGAGAGTCTTCAAGCCATCTGGCCTCATATCCCCTTGCGGCCGGTGGCGGCTGGCACCGTGTTGGTCGTGTCACTTCTGGCGACACGTGGCGCCGGACTCGCCTTACGTCTTCAGCTTCCGATCATGTTGGGGATCGCTCTTTCCTTGATCGCCCTGTTCATCGGGGCGGCAAAGAGCCCACTCGACGTGGTGCCACTCACCGACACCGTTGCGGATCCGGCGCAATTCTGGGCAGTCTTCGCGGTCTTCTTCCCGGCAGTGACCGGGATAATGGCGGGAGTCAGCTTGTCCGGCGATCTTCGTCGGCCAAACCGCTCGATACCTTACGGCACGATCACAGCTGTGCTCGCGGGGTTCATCGTCTACCTGGTGGTGCCGATTGTCCTGGCTGTCTCCGCAACCCCTGACGAACTGGTCAGCAACAACCTCATATGGCTGGACATAGCCGGGCCACTGGCGTTCCTGGTGCTCTGGGGATTGTGGGGAGCCATATTCTCGTCAGCAGTGGGGAGCATCCTCGGTGCTCCACGCACCCTGGCAGCAATGGTGGACGATCGGATCCTCCCGTCGGCAATGGGGCGGGCGTTTGGACGGGTTCGTGGGCCGGGATTTCCCCTTCTTATCACCTTTGCGATATCGCTGGCCGCCGTGGGTCTGGGCGACCTCAATGCCGTCGCCCCGGTGCTGACGATGTTCTTCCTCGTGACATATGGAACGATCAACCTGGTCGCCGGTTTGGAGACACTCAGCGGAGACCCGTCGTTTCGCCCCACTCTCGGGGTCCCGTGGTGGCTCTCCATAGCGGGTGCCCTCGCTTGCTTTTTCGTCATGTTCTTGATCAGTCCGCTCGCTCTCGCTGCGGCACTGGTGTTTGAGGTCGGGGTCTACCTCTATATCCGGCGGAAGGCTCTCACCGCTCCATGGGGAGACCTGCGTCGTGGCGCTCTGATGGCACTGATCAGGTCAACCGCCCTTCAACTTCGCAGGCTTCCTCAGGATCCGAGAAACTGGCGACCGAACATCTTGCTATTCGCCAACGATGCCGAACAGAACTCAGACCTGGTCCGATTTGGATCGTGGCTGGTTCAAGATCGGGGCATCCTCACAGTTGCCAAGCTGGCCGTTGGATCGATCGAGGAGCAGGCGCCAAAGGTGCCTGAAGAGCTGGCCATCATCGAAGCCAGCCTCGAGGAGCTTGGTGTGCCGGCATTCGCCGAGGTCGACATAGTCGAGGAGCTGGAAAGCGGAATCCTTTCGGTGGCTCAGTCAAACGGCATCGCCGGCATCGAGTCCAACACTGTGATGTTCGGATGGAGCGAAAAGACCGAACGCCGCCTGGCGATCCTCCGGTCGGTCGAACAGTTGGCGGTGCTGTCGCGATCCGCGGTGATCTGCCGCATCCTGCCCCGCACATGGGAGGAGGGCCATCGTCTGGTCCACGTCTGGTGGGGCGGTCTTCAGAACAACGGTGACATGCTCGTTCTCTTTGCTCACCTTCTCGCCCAGAACCCGAGGTGGCGCAACACTCGAATCGTCATCAACTCGATCGCGACCAACGAGATGACCTACACACGCAACAAGGACCTGCTGGAGAGCATGATTCGAGCTGCTCGCATCGACGCTGAAGTGAACGTGATCCTCAAGACGTCGGACCGTGATGTTCAGGAGATCATTTGGGAACAGTCAGAACCGGCCGATGTGGTACTCCTGGGTTTGCGGTCGAACAAGCCGGGGGAAGAAGTCGAGTACGCCGAGCGTATGTCTGAGCTCGTTTCCGGTCTGCCGTCGGTGATTTTCGTTCGCAATGCCGGGATCTTCCGAGGTCAATTGCTGGGAGAGACCCAAGACGAACAGAAGGTCACCCTGGAAGAGAGCTAGAAGCGGATACTTCGTCCCACCCATTCGCGGCTAACTTCCTCGAATGCCAGCCGACAAACCGGTAACAATCTCGGATCGCCTCATCGAGCAGGTCGTCGCGAGAGTCGCCGAGAACAAGCCCGTCCGTAGGACCCTCCCCGAAGCTGGTCGTATCAACATTGATCGCCAACTGCCCTTCATGGTCGTGTACCGACCGCCGGCCGAAGACGAAGATGTACTCACAGCACAGCTGGTAAAAGGCGAAGCCTCGTATCTGATCGCACCGCGTAGCCCGAAACACCGACGCTCCGTGACGAAGCTGATCACGGCTGTCGCCGACACAATGATCGAAGCGTTCGGGGCCTTCTTGATCATCGAAATTTGGGCAGAGGCCGATGTCGATTCTGAACAGCAGGCATCAGAGGCCTCGGTTGCACCTGGTTTTCGTGTGGTCGTCCCTCGCAAGGACGCCGAGGTGCCGAGCGTCACGCGTCTGGTGACGGCCCTGAAGCAAACACGGCTTCCTGGTGGCCGGGCCGTCGTGAGCCTGGCGCCGGGAGCCAAGCAGGCTCCCCCGGGTCTGGCACGTCTATCACGTAATTTCGGCGCCGGCGATTCCGAGATTCATCTTGTCGGGGTCGAGGTGCGACCTATCTACCGTGACTCGACCAACGGAGAGCAGTTTCCGGGCGTATTCCGGGCATTGCATCGCTACCTGTCGAGGGCGATTCAGCAGTGCGCATACGAGTTCGCGATCCATCAAACCAGCGATCGACCACGCCACTACCAGGCTCTTGGACGCCGAGCATTCGTCAAGGCAGTCGACGAAGTCGATCGGCAGCTCTCCGATGTCGCGACGGGCTTCGATCTCCTGATGCTGGTATCTCCGGTCAACACCGAACAGGCTTATCGATCGTTCCGGCGATCCAATTCAGAGAAGAAGCCGGTGTTCAAGTATCGACCGATCGACGTCGACGTGTCCCGGCTCAAGCGCGCGCTGTACAAGGTTCCCGTGGAACGGGTTGAGGATCCCACCATCGCAGCCATCTTTCTGGAAAAGCAACGAGAACTGTCACTCAAGCTCGACCTGGTCAGTGATCGGTTCTCCGACCGTTTCAAGTACACCGGGGTCGCTCTTTGGGGCAACGTGGATGCCGAGACAGTCGCAACGGCAACAGACGTGATCGAACGACTGGGTCATCCCGCAAGGAGCAATGGCGGCCGTTCCGTCGGTGCGAAAGACTTTGCCACGGCCGCTCAGCGGGAGATCGACGGTTACCGCTCCCACTACCCGGCGATGACCGCAACGGTGGAGATCCGACCCGATATCTCCTCGTTGATGGTCTCATCGGGCAACGTCTTCGTCGGTTCGGCGATGAGGATCCCGTCTCGACGCGTCGAGGCCCTCATCCAGCACGAGATCGGCACCCATGCCGTCACCTATTGGAACGGGCGAGCCCAGCCGTTTCGTCTTCTCGCTACTGGACTTGCCGGCCACGACGAGCTCCAAGAAGGGCTGGGCGTTCTGGCCGAATACCTGGTGGCGGGTCTCACCTCCAGCCGTCTTCGCACCGTTGCCGCCCGAGTTCTCGCCGCACGGACGATGCTCGACGGCGCAGAGTTCATCGACACCTTCCGGGTTCTGACCGACACCTATGGGGTTGGTCAGCGGAACGCTTTCTTGATCGCGGCACGTGTCCATCGGGGGGGTGGTCTGGTGAAGGACGCCGTCTACCTACGGGGTTTGCAGCAGGTCACCGAATATCTCGCCGAAGGTCGGCGGC
The DNA here is from genome assembly GCA_049686815.1 of Acidimicrobiia bacterium. Lineage (GTDB taxonomy): Bacteria > Actinomycetota > Acidimicrobiia > Spongiisociales > ZC4RG35 > JBAVIK01. Next base: position 11,411 of record JBAVIK010000013.1, read on the forward strand.
TCGACACTCTGCTGGCCGGGAAGATCGCGGTACGTCACGTGGCCGTCATCGAGGAATTACAGCGACGGGGGGCCCTCAAGACACCACCACTTCGTCCCGCCTACCTCGATGAGCCCGACACTTTCTACCGTCTGGAGAGACTTCGCGGCGGGGTCAGCCTCGCTGAACTCGCCGAGTCATGACGTTTCCCCGCCCAGGGACTCTTTGATGGCATTGGAGGCTGTCCCCAACTCATCCCCGAGGGCGGCAATGATGCTCTCGATCGGCTCGCCCGTCCACTCGTCCATGTAGAACTTCTTCATCTCTATGGCGAGGGCACAGCCCCGTTCCTGGTAGCGCTGATTTATCCAGACGCTCATGTGCCCGCCCTTGAACCGGATGTTCTCCCGCACATCGAGATGGCCACCGTCGAAAGGCTGGCTGGCCAGCGTATTTGAAAACGCATCGACGACATCGCCCCACATCTCCCGATCGAGCGAGCCGGTTCCAACGTTGATCTCGGGGTTGAGAGTCGGATCTTCGACGGGTGCGTCCGGTCCTTCCCGCCTGTGGTTGTAGGAGTGGAGATCGAGCAATACAAACCGGCCGTGCTCCTCGGCAACTGAGTCACACAGATCACCTAGCTCTGAGTAGAACGCGTCGTATTTCTCGAGCGAGGTGGCGAGCATCTCGGCCGTGGGAGGCTCATTCCAGAGGTTCAGACCCCAAGCATCCTCCGGTTTCATGTAGACCGCAATATCACGAGGCCGGTTCAGGTCGACCTCAAAACGCGACGTCGCAACAGAGATCGTGTGATCCCCGACACTCAGCCACATGTCGGTAAACGGATCTTCCTCTCGAAGACGATCGGGCTCACTCAACGCCATCAGCTTGGAGATGTCGGGGCGGAGATCGTGGCCAGCATGAATCGCTGTGGCGATGATGGGCCCGGCCCCGGTCTCAATTGTCCACGAGCTCACAGTGTGGCCATCTCGCGATTATCAAAACGCCGCTTGTAGTAGGACATGTATTTGACCTTGTTCTCGAGAGAGTCGAGGACCGACTCGGTGAAATTGACGCCTTCCTGCTTCTGTGCCGATCCAAGACCACCGGGGCTGAAGACATTGATTTCCATGAGCTTGTCCCCGACGATGTCGAGCCCAACGAGGAACATCCCATCCTGGACCAACTTCGGTCTGACCATTTCTGCGAGCGCCAGCGCTTCGTCACCGATCGTTGCCTTGCCCAGTCTCCCGCCGGCGTGAACATTGGATCGCATATCCCCGCCGTGGCGGATCCGTCTAAATGCTGCGTATCGCCCGCGATGACGGAGTGGCGTTCCATTCATCAGGAAGAGGCGGGTGTCGCCTTGTTCGGCCTTAGTCAGGTATTCCTGTGCGATGACATAGCCGTCCCGTGTCACGGCGTCGATGATCTGGTTGGCGTTGGCCACGTCGTCGGCTCGCATCAAGAAGACGCCTTCGCCCCCTGATCCCTGCAACGGCTTCAAAACAGCTATTCCTCTGTCCTTCACAAAGGACTTGAGTTCCTCGCGATCCCTGGTGATGACCGTTTCGGGTCTCACCTCCTCGGGGAACGTTTGGAAGTACATCTTGTTCTGCGCCTTCGCCAGACCGTTGGGGTCGTTGAGAACGATCACGCCGTTGCGCA
>JBAVIK010000014.1:0-1969 GCA_049686815.1 Acidimicrobiia bacterium
CACCAAGCGAGAGGGCGAACTCGCTGAAGCCGAGCACCGGGTGCGCCGGCAGAGCGAACATCTCCGAGTTCGCCAACGTGAGTTGGAGGCCCGTGAATGGCGATTGGAGGTCGCGAAGAAGCTGCCAGGTCAACCATCGGGGACTCGGGCGAGGACAGGTCGCAATGAGCGCTGCCCGTGCGGGTCTGGCCTCAAGTACAAGCACTGCCATGGACTGCCAGGAGATAGCGGCCCCACATGACCCCAACTAGCGCAGTTGCCGCTTCTCGGGTGGGTGAGTTGCCCGGTTTGCGTATGACGAGTGCGCTATGCGCTTGTCGACTACCCCTCGACAAAGCCGGAGACTTCAATGCATTCGGTAAGCGATATAGGCACCGCTGGTGCATTCGAGGTGATCCAGTCACGGATCTCGGTGTCGCTAGATGCGACACCTCCCCAAAGGGCCTGGAAGTCGCCATCGCCAGTCAGGGCGAAAATGCCTGCTTCGAATCTTGAATCGAAGGTTGCCACGAACACCCAGGCCCCGCTCTCGCCCGCGGCATCGACGATGGTCACCCCGAGATCCTCGGGGACCTCACCCAGATCCGACTGGGTCTCCCTGAGCCAAGCGCTCAGATCCTCGCTGAGGTTCTCGGGTGGGTTTCCATCGAGATTCGAGCAGTCAGGACTCGGTGTCCTCCCGGTCGTGGGCACCCCTGACGTGCTTACCCCAGTCGAGGAGCCGGTGACAGGCTCAGTTGTCGCCAAACTGGGGCCTTCGCTGTTGGTGTTGCAAGCGGTGACAAGACCGACAACGCAACACGCCACCAGAAGCGATCTCATATTCCCTTTGACTACGCCCTGGACGTGAAAGTTCCCGCTCGTTTCGATTGTGCGCGAAAGAACCCCCGACTGGACGTTCACTCCCGACGGCTTCGACCAATCGCTCGTATCCATGGACACTCCTCCCGCCGGCTCCTATTTATCCGCTGAGTGGTGGATCGGGACCGTCGATATCGGCCTCGATGGACTCGAAAGTCTCTTCAGCAGCAGCTAGCGCAGTAACCGACCTCGGACGAAGCGGGTCATGTCCCACACCGCGGGCGATCGGCACGTCTCAAGCGGGGCGGGACGGAACCCCGCACCAACCGCCCGTGGCACGGGATGGGCCTGGTCCGTTGGTCGAAGTCGAGAGTCGAGGGCCTCCGACTACCGCCCCTCTGAGTAACTCCCCTAGATATGCGGAACCACTACTCCGTCGTGAGTCGTCGCTTCTAGCTCCTTCCGTACCGGTGGAATAAGGGCGTTTCGTCGATCGGCTATCTCGTTTGTCTCAGCGATGACTTCCTTGTTGGCTTCGAAGACAAGGGCCTCGAACCGCTTCTGGAAGGATCGAGTGTCGTTGTAGTGGGCGAGAAGGGTCTCGTATATGTCGAGTCCCTCGCCAGCCTCATCCATGAAGTCCAGCGCCTTAGGGTTCCAGCCGTCATCATCGGCAAGGGCTTCGACGCTGAGCATGATGGCGTGACTAAACGGGCCGTCCTTTTCGAAGTGGAAGGAACCAGACGTAATCGGCAGAGCTCGATGTAGGAGGTAATTCCTCAGTCCGCGCACAAAGCTTGAACGAGGGTCCTCTCTGAATCTCCTGTTGTACTCGCCTCGATAGAGACTGTGGCTCTCGCCTTGTAGAACTCGGTCTGCAACCTTCGACGTGTGGTCCGCCAGGGCGACCACCGACGCGATGTAGTTGTGGAGGGCGAGATCGACGAGATCGAGGAACGTGTCCCATTCAGGATTGGCGCGAGCGCCGCCCCAGACCTTCAGGGCGTATTCCGAGTCTTGCTTGAAGCGCCCGAGGGTCTTTCCAACGAGCTGCCAATTGGCCGAGAGGACCTTCCATGTCCGATGTATGCCATCGAGCTGGTGCTTCACATGCCAACCCTCGGTGGCGAAAAGTTCGTCTGTGAGCTGCCTCAACTCAGTTAGGCCC
>JBAVIK010000015.1:0-1816 GCA_049686815.1 Acidimicrobiia bacterium
TAACTACGACTCCGACGATCTCGACGAGTGGACCACCATTCAAAGAGACTGGCAGGTCGATGCTGGCATCGAACCCCTTTCCGAAGAGGACGCTATAGCCATCAGGCGTAAGGCGGCAAGCGCCATCCAAGGTGTCTTCGACCAGTTGGGATTCCCGGCCGTCACTGACGAGGAAGTCGAAGCAGCGGTCAATGCCTACACCAGCGAAGACATGCCGGACCGGGATCGAGCCGCCGATGTCGACGCCGCCGACACGGTGTTCACAAAAGGAACCAGCGGTGTGGACGTGGCCAGGGCTCTCGATCGAGCGGGGTTTTCCGATGTCGCCGAAGCAGTCCTCGCAATGCAACGGCTTCGTGTGTCTGCCGACTACCTGCAGACATCCGCCATCGTCGGTGCCGACGGCGTGGTCGAGTCGGCCATCAACGACCCGAACAACTACAGCGGACCGGGCACCGGCAATCGGCTCGAGGGAGATCGTTGGGAGATTCTCCAAGCATTGCCACACCAACAGACCAGCACCGAAGCTGCCGGGGTCGAAGCTTCTGAAGGTGACTACCTGTTCGAGGTGACCGGGGATGCAACAGTTCAGCATGACCGCGAGGAGGTGGTCATAGGGATCGGTCCGGCCTTTCTCGGCTCCCTACGACATACGATCGGCGGTCTGGGCCACCGCCAGGTGCTGGAGGCATTGGCTGACGGTGTCAGGAGCCAGGGCGTGGAGGCTCGACTCGTTCAGATACGACGGTCATCAGACGTCGCCTTCATCGCACACGATGCTGCGGTTCTCTCAGGCTCGGACATCGGAATCGGAATCCAGTCGAAGGGCACGGCGGTGATCCACCGGGCAGACCTGGAGCCGCTCGACAACCTGGAGCTCTTTGGGATGGCGCCACTCCTCACTCTCGACTCGTATCGGGCGATTGGTCGGAATGCCGCCGCATATGCGCTCTATGACAGACCCCAACCGGTTCCTTCGGTCATCGACAACTTCGCCAGGGCCAAACACATCGTGCGCACCACCCTGATGCACTCCGTCGAGACGGAAAGTGTCTCCGAGGGTGGGAAGGCAGTGGAGATAAGACTCGTCTGAATCCGGTAGCTTCGGCTCCGCATCGAACCGACGAGTCAAGGAGAGGAAGATGCCGCTAATACGGGTCGAGTTGTTCGACTATCGGATCAACGATGAGGTCAGCGCTGCGCTGATAAAGGGCATGACCGATGTCATGGCTGACGTCACACACGAATCACTACGTGACCACACCTGGGTCATAGTCGAGGGACACAATCCAAAGAACTGGGGTTTGGGTGGAAAGCCATGGCCTGTTGACGAGATGCCCGAGTAGGACACAGCTTTGCAGTCCCCCTTCCGAGGGGGACGAACCGAGCCCAAAGGGCAAGGTTCAGGGAAGTTCAAGAAGGACTGCTCCGCACCGCGGACTAGGCGTTTGACTGTCCCCCCTTTCTGAGGGGGGACGAACCGAGCCCGAAGGGCAAGGTTCAGGGGGGTGATCCCCAACACATCGTGACCCGTTACTCGATCAGTGAGAGACCAAGGGCCCATTCGCTTTTCCCGCTTCAATCGTTCGGAGATGAGCGATGCCGAGCGGTGGTTGTGGGCCAGGCTGCGGGAGAGCCAACTGGGAGTTCGCTTCCGGAGGCAACACCCGATTGGACCATTCATCACTGACTTTGCCTGCCTCACCATCAGGCTGGTGGTGGAGGTAGACGGCATCCAGCATGCCGCGCGAACCGACTACGACGCACGGCGTGGTCAACATCTGAAGGAGGCCGGCCGGACCGTGCAACATCTCAT
>JBAVIK010000016.1:0-6758 GCA_049686815.1 Acidimicrobiia bacterium
CCCCGTGAGGCCTCATCACTGAGTGGTTGACCTCCTCGGCGGAGAGTGAGCTGAGAGGTGTCACGAATCCGTTGTGCTCGGTGATCTGACGTGAGTAATAGCGAAGGAACTCGACCGTCTCTGCAACATCGCCAAGAGCTTCCAACCTGTTCTTGCCGATCTCATATGTCATCAGAGCTCCGAGCTCGAAAACCTGAGCTTCCATCATGTCCGCGGCCTCGAGCATCAGATCGCGCCGGCGTTCCCAACCCCAGTCCTCCCATTCGGGCTGAAAGACGGCAGCCGCCTCGATTGCCTCGTCGATGTCGGCAGTCGTCGCCTGGGCGTATCGCCCGATGAACAGAGAACGGTCTATTGGTGACGTCTCATCGAAAAGCTCGCGGTCAATTCTCGATTCGCCCGAGACGACCACACCATGAGTTTGGCCAAGTCTGACTTGAACATCGACCAGTGACTTCTCGTAAGCGGAGTTCAACTCGTCGTTGTCTGCCGACATCGTGGCGTAGGTGATTTTCAGTGCCATCGCAACCTCTCGCGGATATGGGAAACGGTCAGTCGACGTTACCCGCTGTGAAATGGCAGACCTTCGAGAAAGTAGATAGGTCGGCTGACCTATTGCACCTTATGGGTCTAGCGACCGGTACGGACTAGCTCATGTGGTGACGATGGATAGTCATGGCCACCCGCCTCACACAATCTCTGCTCGGTGCCGATGCGGATATGCATCGCATACACCGGAGGGTGGTCAGGGTGGGTGCAGCCGTATCCGGGATCGCGGCGGCGTTCTTTCTGATCTCGGGGTTTCTCGCCGGCAATGAGGCCATGTATCTCGAGGCCGTCGGGCCAACCCTGGTTGCGGCATTCATGACCGCCCAGATAGTTCTGAACAGAGAAAACGGAGGGGTCGCCCTGTTTGGAGCGGCCGTCGTGACTGTGGTGATGTATGCCGTCGTCGGCAATCAGGACACCTTGATCCCGGCCGCGGTGGCCCTGGTGATCATTCCCGCAATTGGAACCCTGTTTCTCGACGGGCACCGTGTCGTCTCTGTCGTCTCTGTCTCATTCCTGTTGCTGGTGACTCCCTTCATTTGGGGTCTCGGCTTTGGAGAGGCGGCAACTCTCGGAGTGGTGATGGCCGTCAGCTTTGCTCTCACCGCGGTGGTATTCATCACCATCCGTAGCTCGGCGGCAGCCCTCAATGTCCGTTTCCAAACACTGTTCGAGAACTCGCCGACAGCTGTGATGGAAGAAGATTGGTCCGAGTCGATCGCCTACGTTCGGTCCGAGTATTCGGGTAGGCCAGATCGGATCCGACCATTCCTGATGGCCTACCCGGCTGTGGTCAAGAGAGCCGTGGCGCGAGCCAAAGTGATACGTTTGAACCAAGCGGCGATAGACCTGCTCGAGGCCGACGGTCCCGAAGACCTACTCGGCTATCGCAGCCCTGGTGCGGTCGTTCCGGAGACTATGGAGATCTATGTCGGTGCTCTGGTGTCGCTGTACGAGGGAAAGCGATTCTTCGAACAAGAGGCTCCCGCTCGCACCGTAAAAGGCAGGTCGATCTGGCTACAGACCCGATCGGTGGACACATCAACCGGTCTCCCCGCGTCCAACATTCTGATCGGTCTGGCTGACATCACCCACATCAAGGCTCGAAACGACGCGATGGCTGAGTTGGTGAAGTCGAAAGACGAGTTCATCGCCCGGGTGAGTCATGAACTACGAACACCTCTTACGGCTGTCGTCGGTCTGACATCTGAGCTAAATGCTCTGGAGAACCTGGCGCCCGAGGAGCGCAAAGAGCTCATGGGTTTGGTGGCTGGTCAAGCCGAGGAGATGGCATACATCGTGGACGATCTTCTGGTAGCCGCCAGGGCCGAGATGGGAACCGTCGCCATCGACACCGTCGAGGTCGATCTCGGCTCCCAGTTGCGAGCGACCATCGAGGGGTTGGGAGTTGGGGTCTCCGACGTGCCCGAGATGATCCACAACGTGGTTGCCGACCCGAGCCGGGTCCGTCAGGTTCTCCGGAACCTGATGACAAATGCGGTCAGGTACGGCGGACCGCATATACGGGTCACCACCGGTTCGGCAGGCGGCCGAGTCTGGATCGAAGTTCGGGACAATGGTGAAGGTGTGCCGGCTGAAGAGTCGCAACGAATTTTCGAGCCTTACGCGACGGCGCACTCTGGCGTAGCCGGCTCGGTCGGTCTGGGGTTGTCTGTCTCCCGCCAATTGGCAGAGCTCATGGGTGGGACGTTGACATATCACCGTGACATCAACGAGAGTGTGTTTCACTTCGAACTTCCTCTCGCGGGTGACCCAAGACCTGTCGCGGCATTCAACAAAGCAGCCGTCTAGGCACTGACGACGCTGATTCCTCGAAGGTGCGCGCTCCCTTTTTGGGCGGCAGACCACTAGTTTCTGGCCTGATGCCAGACATCACACTGCCGATCCTCTATTGGCCGCTGCTTTTGGTTGGGGCATATCTGCTGGGCTCAATACCTTTTGCCCAGGTCTTGGCGCGGCTCAACGGGGTCGACCTGAGGGACGTGGGCACTGGAAACGTCGGTGCCGGCAACCTGACCAGGGAGGTTGGCCTGGGATGGGGGGCGGCAGCAGCTGTCCTCGACGGTCTCAAGGGATTGATTCCGGTGTGGATCGCGCTGCGCGCTGGTCTGGGCCCTGGTGCTTCGGGTCTGGCAGGCGTAGCGGCCGTTATCGGGCACAACTGGTCATTGTGGATGAAAGGCCGTTCGGGCCGAGGTCTGGCCACTTCGGCGGGGGTTCTGGTGGCGTTGGATCCGGTGCTTGCCGTATGGGTTGGTGGATGGGCGCTGGCCGGGTGGAAGATCGGAGGAGGTCTCGGTGGTTTCCTCGGTTGGGGCCTGCTCCCAATTGTCGCGGTGGCCCTGGGTAGACCGCCGTCGGAGAGCCTTGTGCTGCTGCTTCTGTCAATCATCCTGATCGGTCGTCGCATGCAGGGAAATGCCGAGGATGAGCCAGGAACGGTGCCCGCTCTGAAACGGGCGCTGTATGACCGCGACATCCCGTCAGACGAGTTCCCGGACCCCAGCGAAGATCCTCTGACACCATGAACCCAAAACGGGTCCTGTGGATCGCTGCAGTGGCGGCGATCGCATATATCGGCGTTGCCATCTGGGTGATCAACAACATCGAGATTCCACCGCTCAGTGGCTCGGCGCTGCTGCTCGTGGTAGCGGCCGGCGTCTGCCAGATCTCGGCCAAGTACTTCTTCGGTCTGTTGTTCCGCGAATCGGTCCAGGAGGCCGGAGGTGAGCTCAAGCGCTGGTCGGCGTTCAAGGCTGCGTTGGTTGGTGCTGGTATCGCCCGCCTGATCCCGGCGGGTGGCGCCATCACACCGGTCGGGATGTCGTGGACTGTCAGGGACGAAGTGGATGGCGGGTCGACTGGCCCCGCCGTGCGCACCGTTCTCCTCAACTATGCCGGGTTGCTCATGCTCACCGGTGTGGGGCTCTTCGTGGCCCGTGTCGACATACCAGGCGTGAAGCTGAGTCTCTTTGTGCTCTCCCCATTCATCTTTCTCCTCGGTCTGGTGTTGATGTTTGGTTCGGGGAAGCTCGGCACACTCTCGAAGTACCTCCCGAAATGGGTGCGGGACAAAGTCGAAGATGCGGTGATAGATCATCTCCCTGGACTCGAGTCCCAGGCCTATATCTGGGCGCGACTCCTCCTCGAGGCAGCAGCACTCTGGCTCGTGCTAACTGCATTCGGGATAAACCTCGACGCCTTTCAGGTGATGGCAACGTTTGGCGCCTCATCGCTGGCGGGGGGACTCCCGGGCACACCTGGGGGGCTTGGGGTCATCGAGGGGACCTTGGGTCTGCTTCTGGTCGCGTACGGCGTGCCGGCTTCGTCAGCGGTGGCGCCGGTCCTGATCTTCCGGGTGGTCTCGTACTGGCTGCCGTCAGGGCTAGGCCTTCTCGCCGGAGGTACCACTTTCCTTGGATCCGACGCTGCCAAAGCCACCGAAAAGGGTGGCGCCCACAAGGAGTAGCCTGGCCATATGACCCAAAAGGTGACGTTCAGCCTCATCAATCAGGATGGCGAAGTGGTGAGTGACGCCGACTTCAAGGGAAGCAAGTACGTGATGTTCTTCTACCCGCGGGCGATGACTCCAGGGTGCACCAAAGAGTCGTGCGACTTTCGAGATAGCAGGGACCAGTTCTCAGACGCCGGGTACAACATCGTCGGGGTGAGCCCCGACGCTCCGGCGCGGAACAAGACTTTCAAGGAGAACGAACGTCTCAACTTCGATCTTCTGTCGGACCAAGACCATGAGTTGGCTGAGAGTCTCGGCGCGTGGGGCGAGAAGAAGAACTACGGCAAAGTCAGCCGTGGGCTGATTCGCTCCACGTTTGTTATCGGAGAGGACGGGGAACTACTCGAGGCATACAGGAATGTGAAGGCGACCGGTCACGTCGGTCGAGTAAAGACCGACCTCCTCGGTTGACGCGCTATTCACCGACCTTGATGCCGGAGAGGTTCTCCAGCGCCTTGACCAACGCATGATTTCCCTCCGAGCCAAGCCCGAGATTCTGTAGCGATCGATACATCTGGAAGATGAGCGCCGTGCCCGGCAGTGGCACACCTAGCTCGTCGGCGGCCTGGAGGACCAGGCGCAGGTCCTTTTGTTGGAGATCAATGGTGAATCCAGGGCGCCAGTCCCGTTCGATCATCTGTGGCCCCCGATTCGACAGCATCCACGAACCAGCGGCACCACCTTCCACAGCGGCGAGCGTCTTCCGTAGATCGAGACCGGCGCTTTCGGCAAGCATCAGCGCTTCCGAAGCGGCTAGCTGATTGACGACGACGAGTATCTGGTTGACGGCCTTGACCATCTGGCCCGATCCATGCTCCTCGCCAACGTGAACAATCGACTTGGAGAACGATTCCATGAACGGCCGCGCCTGCTCGAGTGCCTCCGCACGTCCGCCGACCATGACGGCGAGAGTTCCATTTGCGGCTCCCTCAGACCCGCCCGACACCGGTGCGTCGAGCCAGTCGATGTCCAATTCGCCTGCTCGAGTCGCGAAGTCTCTGGTGGCGGATGGGGAGATCGTGGAGTGATCTACGAGGATGTCACCGGCGGTCATCCCGTGGATGACGCCGTAGTCACCAAAGACGACTTCTTCGACATCAGGCGTGTCCGAAACGCAAACAAACACAATGTCGCTTTCCGTACCCACTTCCTGGGCGTTCTCCACCAAGACAGCGTTGAGCCCATCAGCTTTGGAGGAGGTGCGGTTCCAGACAGTCAACTGGTGTCCGGCATCGATGAGATTCGCGGCCATTCCGCGGCCCATGATTCCGAGGCCAATGAATCCAAGTCTCGTCATGACGTCGCACCATAGGGATCTGCTAAACCCCTAGCCATGGCACACGACCGACTCGACTCAGTGCTCGATGCCGAGCTGGCCGAACTCAAGTTGTCGGCGACCGACAAGGGTCAGGAGACTGTTGTCACCGAGACGCTTCCGGGTCGGGGTGGCCTCGGTCGTCGATATCGTCTCGCAGGGTCTGAGGCGGAATTCGTACGGATGAACTCCAACAGCTATCTCGGGCTTTCACATCATCCCGGAGTGATCGGGGCGGAAGAGGCCGCCGTTCGACGGTTCGGGGCCGGTCCTGGCGCGGTCCGGTTCATCTCGGGGACGTACCAAACTCATCTCGACCTCGAACGCAGGCTTGCCCTCTTTCACGGACGCGAATCGACAATTGGGTACTCGTCGGCCTACGCGGCGGTGGTCAGCTCGCTCACATCGTTGATAACACCGCAAACCCATGTACTCAGCGATGAGTTGAATCACAACTGCATCATCAATGCAGTTCGCATGTCACGGCCAGCATCACGAGGCGTCTACCCACATCTCGACATGGCAGCACTCGACGAGGCGTTGGGTGCAATCGACAGTGCTGTCACGAGGGTCGTGATCGTGACTGACGGGGTCTTTTCGATGAGAGGCGATTTCGTCGATATCTCAGCGATACGCGAAGTGGCGGAGAGTCACGACTCAGCGTTCAGCGAGAATGTAGTTGTCGTCGTAGACGACTCCCACGGCGTTGGCGCCTACGGCCATAGCGGCCGTGGGACCGAAGAGGTGACGTTTGGCGCGGCTGATGTGCTGATCGGCACTTTGGGAAAGGCGTTTGGGGTCAATGGGGGATATGTGACGGGCTCGGAGACCCTTGTCTCATTTCTCCGGGAGAAGGGGCCGATGTACATCTATTCGAACCCGATAACCCCCGGTGAAGCCGCCGCCGCCGATATGGCAGTCTCGATTCTCGACTCACCTGAAGGTCAAGAGCTGCTGCGACATCTCCAAGAGATGACGGCTCGTTTCGAGTCGGGTCTCGTGGCGGCCGGCTACGAGACGATCCCCGGCCCTCACCCGGTGGTCCCCTTGATGGTTCGGGACACTGATCGAACAGCGGCGCTGGTCGCCCATCTCTTCCACAACGGAGTTCTTGCCACCGGGCTCAACTTCCCTGTTGTGCCCAAAGGAGACGAGGAGATCAGATTCCAAGTCAACGCCGACCACACCGTTGCCGACATCGACTATGTCCTCGGTGTCCTCGGCGATTTCAGCGGCTGACCCGCGGGGTTTGGACAGCATGCATGCGACGCGAAACATCTAACTTGGGTATATGACCAGCCGGACGCTTGCCGACCGCTATTCGAAGGCCGTCTTTTCCGGCGACTTCGAAACTCTGGA
>JBAVIK010000017.1:0-2982 GCA_049686815.1 Acidimicrobiia bacterium
CTCGGTCGCCATCATTGTGTGGTCGGCCGGCTGGGTCATCGCACTTCTTCGGGATCGGCGCCAGACCAAGAAGCCTCCGCCGCGATCACGACGCGCTCTGACATGGGTAGCCCTCGCCCCCCTTGTCCTCATCGGAACCGCGGTGTGGGCCGTTCAAGACGAGCAACCAAACGTTCCCCATCGGCCCAATCCCGCAGAACCCATGGAATTGGCCTCGGACGTTGACCGGTCGACCTGTTTGAGCTGCCACCTCGGTGGGGTTGCCGGTGCTCCGTCGGTACCTCACGACTCAACTCAGACCTGCGACGAACAACCCTGCTGGGGTGGACGGAACGATTGTGCTGGATGTCATCGGATCGACCCCGGCCTCGGTGGCCCAACCGAGATGATTGAGCTCCGGACATTTCATGAAACGGAGCTCCAGCTGAGTAGACCTGCGGTCCAGACCCCCGTAGCGACCTCGGACATCTCGCGGCTCTGGCAACTACTGGCTGAACGATGACGATCCCAACGCGCATCTCGTGGGCCCTACCTCGCTGGGCGGGTCTGGTTGGGGTCGTCAGCATCGCCATGCTGGCAACCGCCTCCATAGCCGTCGCCATCGGCGACGGCGGAAGCGAGCTCTTCGCACAAGGTCCCATTGCTGTCGACCCGGCAATACCTTCCTACCTCGCCAGGATCTTCGACTCCTCGATACTGGCTCCTGGCCAACGTGTCCTCCATGTGCTCGGAATCGCTCTATTTGTCGGATTGGCAGTGCTTCTAGTGGTTCGGAGAGAAGCGTCCGACCGTGCCCCCCTTGCAGCACTGACCCTTGCAGCTGTCGGCACAGCGCTCTTCGCTCCGCTCGAGCTCCTGCCGGCCGGATCGACCGTGGCCGCAGTCGTCGGGGCGGTGACCCCATCGGACCTATCCGGATTCTGGGGATCGATCGCCGGGATCGCTCTGCTCGCCTTTCTTGGAACCTTTCCGGACGGGCGTTGGACACCGGCTTGGTTTCGTTGGGTGGTCGCCACCGCGGCATTGTCTGGCATTTTGACGCTCGCGTTTCCAGGTTCGCCCGCTGACCCGTCAACGTGGCCAAGCGCCCTGTTGGGTATCTGGTTGGTTGGCTTCCCGATCCTTGCTCTCAGTGGCCAGTTTCTCCGTTGGCGACGAGCCCCCCTGGCACCAGCCAGCAGGCCGGTCGTGGTCTCGTTGGTTGTCGCTCTATCCGCGTTCATGCTGCTCTGGGTGTTTCAACCCGAGCTGACACCAGGCGTCCTGGACTTGGTCGTGGTGACACCCAGGTCAACAGCGGTCTACGAGTTCAACATCCTGCTGGTCCTGACAGCGGCGGTGACGCTCTTCCCGGTGTCGGTTTCCTTCGCGATCGTCCGCTACCGGCTGTTCGACGTCGATCTGCTCATCAATCGGGCTCTCGTCTACGGAACTGTCACCGCCCTGGTTGCTGGCATCTTTCTCACCGTCACACTCGGGGTCGGTGTCTTCGTCGACGGTGGGTTCGGTCAAGTGATCCCTGTCGAAGCCCGAGGCCCGACTGGTGTTGTCGTAGGTGCGTTCGTGGTGTTGATCTTCCAGCCGCTACGACGCCGTGTGCAACGGGGGGTCGACAGACGGTTCTACCGGCAGCGCTACGACGCCCAACAGCTGATCGACGGGTTCAGTGCGGAGGCCGCCAGGGTCGTGGATCCGAGCCAGCTCGAGAGTCAATTGCTTTCGGTCATTGAAAGGGCACTTCACCCCAGGGTCGTGGAGCTTCATTCCGGGCCGTTTCCGATGGTCACGGCGAGCTACCTTGAAGGTGTTTCCAGTCTCGACCTGGCGATCGAGGGGGACGGAGAGTGGCGTCAACCGTTTCATCCCGACTCCGCTGTGCTAGTTCCGCTGGTCGCGGGGGGGAGTCTGACGGCAGTGCTCGAGCTAGGAACCAGAACGTCGGCGTCCCGCTACTCCGCGCTCGACCTGGAACTGTTGGACCGACTTGCTCAAGCTGTTGGGCCGGCCTTGCAGCTCGCCCACGAAGTCGAAGCTCGCGAAAGGCAGGCCAAAGATCGAGAGCGGAGTGCCAGTGAACTCGAGCTAGCCCGAAAGATCCAGCAGGGACTTCTTCCCCAGACATTCCCCGAAATCGCTGGCTGGAGTTTCGACGCCTTCTATCAGCCAGCCCGAGAGGTGGGTGGTGACTTCTACGACTGGTTTGACATGCCCGACGGACGTCTGGCGGTGGTTATAGGCGATGTCAGTGACAAGGGAATCCCGGCCGCATTGGTGATGGCCACCTGCCGGACACTACTTCGGACCTCGGGAGACTCCGGAAGAGCACCCGGAGATCTGCTGGCTCAGGTCAACAACCGACTTCATCCCGACATACCCCCAGGAATGTTCGTCACCTGCCAGCTGATAGCGATCGAGAAGACAACCGGCCGATTCACCATCGCAAACGCGGGGCACAACCTGCCGATGGTTTCCGACGGCGAGAAGGCCAACGAGTTGAGTGTCCGCGGCATGCCTCTCGGGTTGATGCCCGACATGTTCTACGAGGAGATCGAAGGAAGGCTCAACGATGGGGAAACATTCGTCTTGAGCAGCGACGGCTTCACCGAGGCCCACTCTCCGGGCGGTGAGATGTTCGAATCCTGGCGTATGCGGGATTCACTTCTGAAGAAAGATCAGGATTTGGTGAGGGCAACCCTCAACTCACATGCGACGTTCGTCGGGCCGGAATGGGACCAGGAGGACGATATGACGCTGGTAACAGTTGGCCGCGACATGTCGAGGATTGACTAAGCGCTCAGTCGAGGCAGCATGGTTGTGCCAGGTGGAATATCCTTCAGCTGGCGGGGGGATTCGGAAAACGGGGCGCAATGGGGGCACCGAAAACATCAATTGATTCTGCTGGCGGCATAACTTCCGCCGGACACGATCGGCGCTGGCCAATGCTTGACGGCCTGAGAGGCGTCGCCATTCTCCTGGTAGTCG
>JBAVIK010000018.1:0-6570 GCA_049686815.1 Acidimicrobiia bacterium
ATCCGAGAGCATCCCGGAGATCTCGGTGACCATCTTCTCGCTGAAGGCCTCCCGTTCAGGCGCGGCCTCGGCGAGCTTTCGTTGAATCTCGGAGTTTGGGCCCGGATAGAGGATGGCGAAGCAACGATCTTCGAACTCATGCTTTATCTCCTCAACGCCCAACCGATGGGCGAGAGGCGCATATACATCCAGCGTCTCCTGGGCGACCCGGATCTGCTTTTCCTCTCGCAACGCATCAACTGTCCTCATGTTGTGGAGACGATCGAACAACTTGATGATGAGGACCCGCACGTCCTTGGCCATTGCCACGACCATCTTTCGGATGCTCGCTGCCTGAGCCTGCTCGCGATTCGAGTAGCGGACACGGTCGAGTTTGGTGACGCCATCGATGAGTGTCGCGATCTCCAGCCCGAACTCTCGCTCCAACTGCGTCAGGGTGACGTCGGTGTCCTCGACGGTGTCGTGGAGGAAGGCCGCGGCAACTGTCTCTTGATCCAGCCCGTAGGTCGCCAACATGTGGGCCACCGCCAGGGGGTGGGTGATGTACGGATCGCCGGTCTTGCGGATCTGCCCGGCATGAGCATGCTCGGCCACGTCGTAGGCCCGTCTGAGCAGCTCCACATCACCATCGGGATGGTGCGCCCGAAAGGCGTCCAGCACGTCGACCAGGCTGGCCGACGGCGTCAGCTCACTCGTATCTGACGAGAGCATGCAATGGAACGCCGTCGAGTAGGCGCGCTCCGTTCAGGAACGCCAGTTCGATGAACACGGTGAAGGCCACCACATCGGCACCAAGCTCGTTGAGCAGTCGGACCGCGGCAGCAGCCGTACCGCCGGTGGCGATAACATCGTCCACCAACAGGATTCTTTCGCCGTCAGCGAGGGCGTCACGATGAATCTCCAGGGCGTCCGTCCCGTATTCGAGCTCGTATTCCTCCCGAGCGGTCTCGGCGGGGAGCTTGCCAGGCTTGCGTATTGGTATGAATCCAGCACCCAAACGGTCTGCCACCGGTGTGGCCAGAGTGAACCCTCTCGCTTCGATTCCGGCGACTTTCGAGATCTGGGCGTCATGGAACGGTTCGGCAAGGGCTTCGATCAGGCTGGAAAACGCCTTGCTATCACCAAGAACCGGAGTGATGTCTTTGAAGATGATGCCCGGCTCGGGAAAGTCGGGGACATCACGTATGAGCGATGAGAGGTGTTCCACTTCGCAGAGTCTACGGCCGGATCACTTCGATCCGGTCTTGGAACGACGCTCGACCCACTGGGCCCGCTCTTGCCACTGCTCCTCCCGCTCCTTCCACACGGCCAGTAACGGCGCGGCCACGAAAATCGAGGAGTAGGTGCCTGCAGCGATCCCCACGAATAGTGCGAGAGCAAAGTCTCGGAGGGTGTCCGCGCCCAGGATGAAAGAACCTACGAACAGGATACTTCCGACGGGCAACAGTGAGGTCAAGGAAGTGGCGAGCGATCTGGCGAGCACCGAGTTCATTGCCTGATTGACAATCTCGGAGTAGGTCTTCTTGTCCTCGGTCTCAACAAGTTCCTCGACCTTGTCGAAAACGACGACGGTGTCGTAGAGCGAATAGCCGAGAACGACCAGCACCGCGACCACTGTTGCTGGTGTCACCGGGAATCCGGTGATCGCGTAAACCCCAAGGGTGATGATGAGATCGTGGAAGAGGGCGGTCAGACCGGCGGCGGCCATCTTGAACTCGAGTCGCCAGCTGATGAAGAGCACTACCGCACTCAAGAAGACGACTAGCGCGATCAATGCTCGTCTAGCCACCAGTGCTCCAAACGTGGGGCCAACGGCTTCGATGGAGATCTCGTTGCGACTCGACCCGGTTACCTCGGTCATGGCGTCCACGGCCCGGCTGAGTGTCTGATCGTCGAGCTCTTTGGTGGTCACCCTCACCGCGTGGCCGTCATCGAGCACCTGGATCGTGGCATCGGCGACGCCAGCAGCATCGAACGCACCACGCACATCGGCGACATCGGCACCTGCAGGGTTTGGAGACTGCATACCCAGTCCACCTTCGAATTCCAGGCCGAGGTTCAGGTCCCGTACGGCGAATCCAGCTACGGCGATAAGCAAAGTCACTGCGGAAATAGCGAACCAACGTCTTCGATGTCCCACGAAGTCGATCGTCGTTTCACCACGGTTGACCCGACTCCAGACGCTCACTTTGCGGCTCCCTCGATGCTGAACCATCCTCCACTGCCAAATCTGGTCGCTGCCAACAACCCAACCGCCCGCCTCGTATAGGAGCGGGCAACGAAGATGTCGAGAAGGGTCGCGAGTCCGAGCGAAACTGCGAAGCCTTTCACCGCCCCAACCGCCAGCGCGTACAGCAAGATCGCCGCGAGAAGACTCACCGTGTCAGCGGTCAAGATCGTACGGAAGGCCTTGGAGAACCCATCCTCCACGGCATCCTCGACGGAGAGCCCCGACCTGATGTTGTCTTTCACTCGTTCGTAGTAGACGATATAGCTGTCTGCGGTGATGCCCACAGAAACGATGATCCCCGTTATACCGGCAAGGGTGAGTGTCAGACCCTGCCAGGCTCCCAGGAGGCCAAACAGGGCTATCAGGAGTGACCCGAACACGGTCAACCCCAAGATCGCCACGAGCCCGAGTGCCCGGTAGATCACCAGCAGGACGATGGCAACGAGGGCGAGACCAAGGAGACCGGCGATGATGCCGGCTTCGAGCGAATCGGCACCCAGCGTCCCGGATACCTTTTGGACAGCTGAGACTTCGAATTCCACGGGAAGGGACCCGTATCGGAGCACGAGCGCGAGGTCTTGTGCCTCTTTCTGAGCATCTTCTCCGGAGCCCACAGTGATCAATGCCCGGCCGCCGGTGATGCCAACCCCTGGTGCCACGTCGGGGTTCACGGCCGGGGCGGAGATGACTGCACCGTCGAGGGCGATGGCGATCTGACGTCTCGGGTCACCTATCGGGAAGGTGGCAGCGTCGCCCGTCATCATCGCAAAGGCGTCACCACCGTCGGAAGTCAGGTCGAGACTGACAGCCCAGGAGCCGGAGTTGGTGTCGAAAACCGGTATCGCTTCGGCGACTTCGGAGCCCTCGAGCTGTGCGGGTCCGACCAGAAGCACTTCGGCACCAAAGCCCGTGGGCTCGTACGGCAGATAGGCCTCTTCGTTGATGTCGTCGTCGACGGTTAGCCCCGTCTCGTTGTCGATGTTCGGCGTGGGAATCCCCGCCAGAGGGCCAACAGTCCCGGGGAAGGCCTGCATGACGGGTCTGAAGGAAAGTTGGCCTGTCTGACCGACCGCTTCGATGGCCCGTTGCTCGTCCTCGACACCTGGAAGCTGGACGACCACAGTCTGATCACCCGATATGGAGATGTCGGGTTCCTGCACCTGACCAAATCCCTCGATCCGTTGGGTCATGATCTCGACCGATACATTGAGTAGCTCCGGGTCGGTTCCCTCCGGGGCGGTGAGGACCACGGCGGTCCCGCCCTGCAGGTCGAGACCCAGCCGGGGCGTGAGATCGAAGGCGATGACGGCGGCGAGAGACCCCCACGCAATCGCGAGGACAATGATCAGCCCGACGAGACGTCGGGTCACGTCAGGTTTCGTCCCCTACACGTGCTCCCACCGCACGACGCGATATGCGTATGCGACCTTCCTCGACCCTGAGAAGGACGCTCTCCTCGTCGAGTGAGACGACGGTCCCGTGTATCCCACCGATGGTCCGGATCTCCTGACCCGGTTGCAGTGATTCGGAAAGGTCCTTCTGGGCCTTGGACCGCTTCCGCTGCGGACGGATGATTAGGAAGTAGAAGACACCCACCATCGCCGCCAAGAAGAGCAGCGAGTAATAAGAAGTCCCACTGGACTCTTGGGCAAACACCACAAAATTCACGATTCCTCCGAATGATTCAAAGCGAGGTTAGGCGTCGATGGTGGATTAAGCCGAACCATCGCCTGACCGGAGGCGCGGTCGCTCCTGATACGGCCGATATACCCATCGAGAGTCTGCGTTTCGATGGCTTGTCGTGCTCCGGCGACAAGCCCGAGCGTGTAGTGCAGGTTGTGGATCGTCAGTAATCGATGCGCTGACAACTCACCCATTCGAATCAGGTGCCGCAGGTAGGCGCGGGTGTGAGCTGAGCACGTGTGGCAATCGCACTCCTCGTCAATTGGAGCTTCATCCGCTTCGAACCGGCGCTGGTTCAGGTTGAAGTCTCCAACCCGTGTCAACACTTTCCCATGACGCGCCAAACGAGTGGGGATAACACAGTCGAACATGTCGGCACCTCGCACAATTGCGTCGAGCAACCCATCTGTGTCGCCAAGACCCATCACGTAGCGAGGCTTGTCGCCTGGAAGCTCGGAGACTGCGGCTGCCAGCGCCGCATTTCGCTCTTTGGGCGACTCACCCACAGAGAGACCGCCGATACCGAACCCAGCAAAGTCGAGCCCGGCCGTTCCGGCTGCGCTTTCGGCTCGAAGATCCTCATCCACCCCGCCTTGGACGATCCCGAACAACTCCTGGTCACTTCGAGTGTGTGCCGCCAGACATCGCTCGGCCCATCGCAGCGTCCGCTGCATCTCAGATTCGACCGTTTCACGCGGGGCGGGCAACCCGACGCAAACATCGAGGGCCATGGCAATGTCGGCGCCAAGCTGCTCCTGGATTCGCACCGCGTCCTCCGGTGCCAGCTCGACTGTGCTTCCGTCGTAGATGGATTTGAATATCGCCCCGGTCTCGTCGATCCGAGGTTGTAGGGAGAAGACCTGGAAGCCGCCGGAGTCGGTGAGGATCGGCGAATCCCAGCCCATGAAGCCATGAAGCCCGCCGAGCCGGTCGATCAGGTTCGACCCGGGTCTGAGCATCAAGTGGTAGGTGTTGGCGAGAACGATCTCCGCTCCGACTGTTCTCAGATCGGCGGCATCCACGGCTTTGACCGCTGCCCGTGTGCCCACCGGCATGAAGGAGGGTGTGGGCACCCTCCCGTGTGGCGTGTCCAGCCATCCCGAACGCGCAGCACCATCGACGGCAACCTTTGTCCAGGTGACGGCACTCATACCGACCCAGGCTAGGAGCGGTGCCTGACGGCCAGCATTGCATCACCAAAAGACAGGAATCGGTAGCCACGGGAGAGCGCCGTCCGATACGCCGTCCTCCACGAATCCCCCATGAAGGCAGCCAAGAGGACGAGCAATGTCGAACGGGGCATGTGGAAATTGGTGATCAGGGTGTCGACCACCCGAATCGGGCTACCCGGCTTGAGAAAGAGGTCGGTTCGGCATTCTCCCGCCGAGACCGTTCCGCTGTCGTTTGACATCGACTCGAGGGTTCGGACGACAGTCGTTCCCACCGCGACGATGGCACCGCCACCGTCGCGTGTCCTCTCTATCTCGGCAGCGGTCCCCTCCGGGATCCTGCACCACTCAGAGTGCATCAGGTGGTCGTCGATGTCTCCAACACTCATGGGCCTGAACGTGTCCAGCGAGACATGAAGGTCGACCGTGGCAATTCTGACATCCCGGTGTCGGAGGCCAGCAATGACCTGATCGGTGAAATGGAGCCCGGCGGTCGGCGCGGCGGCTGAGCCTGGAGTTTCGGCGTACATCGTCTGATAGCGGTCGGGGCTCGCAAGTTCGCCGTTGAAATAGGGAGGTAGGGGGATCGAGCCTGAAGCTTCGATTGCCCGGTCTTCATCGTCGCTCTGGAGCGAAACCAGAACCAGGCCATCGTCCGGTTCACTCTCGATACGTGCGACGAGTGCTCCAATCTCAATCTCCACGCCGGGTCTCAGCCGTCTCGAAGGTCGAGCGAGGGCTTCCCACAATCCTTTCTCCGTCTTATCGAGCAACAGGAGCTCTACCTTGCCGCCGGTGTCGAGTCGGTGACCGACGAGACGTGCCGATCTGACTCTGGTGTCGTTGACGACGATGAGATCACCGGGAGACAGAAGTTGTGGCAGGTCGATGAAAGTGTGATCACTCAAGTCCCGGGTGTCGAGAAGACGTGAGGAGTGGCGGGGCTCTACCGCCGTTTGAGCGATGGCCGCATCGGGAAGTTTGTATTCGAATTCTGAGACCTTCACGTGCGTCGCTAGAGAAGTGAGCCCTGGGCGTTCTCGGGAAGGTCGATGCCGAGATGCGCATAGGCATGAGGTGTGGCGACACGACCCCGAGGCGTCCTCTTGATCAGGCCCGACTGGAGCAGGAACGGCTCGTAAGCGTCTTCGACGGTCTCGGGTTCCTCGCCCACTGCTATTGCCAGCGTCGAAAGCCCAACCGGCCCGCCCCCGAATCTGTTGACGATCGCCAGGAGAATCGATCGGTCGACCTTGTCCAAACCCAGGTCGTCTACTTCGTAGACCTGCAGAGCCTCGACAGCAACGTCGTAGTCGATGACACCCGATGCTCTGGCCACGGCGAAGTCCCGAACCCTGGCGAGCAGCCGGTTGGCAATCCGGGGAGTCTGGCGGCTCCGTGTTGAAACCAACTGGGCCGCGTCGTCACTTATCTCAACGCCAATGATCCCTGCAGATCTCCGCACGATCACTGCAAGCTCATCGGGGT
>JBAVIK010000019.1:0-4489 GCA_049686815.1 Acidimicrobiia bacterium
AACCGATCCTACGCAGCTCCCTGCCCAGCTCAGAACGTTCCCAGCGTGACAGGCGTTCGTATATCCCCACCCGCTCAAGGACTGATTCCTCGAGTTCCATGGTCCGAGAGTACGAATCGTCTGTGACAAGAAAGACAGTGGAAGTACTCTGTCTGCAACTCGGGCTGTGGCGCAGTTTGGCTAGCGCGCGTGCTTTGGGAGCACGAGGTCGTCGGTTCGAGTCCGACCAGCCCGACCAAACATTTACAATGACGAGACCGCGGGTGTAGCTCAGTGGTAGAGCTCCAGCCTTCCAAGCTGGCTACGAGGGTTCGATTCCCTTCACCCGCTCGAATGGGTCGCCCCTCGGGGTGGGCCAGGCCCCTGCCCCTGTAGCTCAACTGGATAGAGCGGCGGACTTCTAATCCGCAGGTTGGGGGTTCGAGTCCTCCCAGGGGTGCTGGCGTAGCGCTAGCGATCCATTCAACATGGTGGCCGTAGCTCAGCCTGGTAGAGCACCTGGTTGTGGTCCAGGATGTCGCGGGTTCAAGTCCCGTCGGTCACCCCAAGGAACGGGGCGCTAAAGCGCCCCGTTCGATTGTTCGGCAATGACTAGGAAGCGAATGACCACAACTGTTACCGAGACCGGGCCCTACGAGCGTTTGGTCAAATTCCAACTGACCGACGACCAGATCAACGAAGCGAAGAAGAAGGCCGCTCGCAAATTGGCGAACGAGGTCAAGATCCACGGTTTTCGGCCGGGCAAGGCTCCCCTTCCAGTGGTCGAGGCGACCGTTGGAGCCGAGCGTGTTCGTCAGGAGGCGATCGACGATCTGGTTCCTCCAGCGCTTACAGCAGTTCTAACGGAGGAAGAGATCGATCCGGCAGTTACCCCGGCTCTCGAGTCCCTCGACGATGTCGAAGGTGGTGTGGAAGTCGGAGTCAGGGTCACTTTGTGGCCCGAAATCGACACCCCGAAGTATCGGGATAGGCGGATCGAGGTCACGAATCCCGAAGTGAGCGATGATGACCTGGTCCAGCAGGTCGAGAGGATGTTGGAGCAGTTCGCGACTGTCGAAGAAGTCGATAGACCTGCCCAAGGCGGCGACTTCGTCTCAATCGACGTCGAGGCTTTTCAGGACGATCAGCCTGTGGAGGACACAACTGCAGCGGATCTGCTCTATGAAGTCGGTTCAGGTCTGTTCGTGGAGGGGATCGACGAACACGTCTTGGGTGTGGAAGCGGACGGCGAAGTGTCGTTCATAGCTCCTTTGCCCGAAGGGTTTGGTGACCTGGCAGGACAAGAGGTCACCTTCAAGGTGAAAGTCAACGAAGTCAAGGAGCGGATCCTCCCCGATCTCGACGACGAGTGGGTGGACGAGAACACCGAGTTCGAAACTGTCGAGGAGCTGCGTTCGGAGCTGCGAGATCGACTGGCCGACGCCAAATTGAGGGCCGTCTCGCGGGAGTACTCAGAAAAGGCCCTTTCGACATTGAGGGATCAAATCGACATCGAGCTCCCGGAAGCCCTCGTGCGGGCCGAAATGGATAGTCAGCTCCACAACTTCTTGCACCGGTTGGAGGAAGCAGAGCTCACGATCGAGGACTACTTCCAGGCCACCGGTATGACCCAGGATGTCTTCCTCGGAGACTTGCAATCGCAAGCCCTCCTTTCGATCCAGAACCGGCTGCTTCTCGAGGCGGTTGCCAAGGCCGAGTCGATCGAAGTCACCGAAGACGACATGTCGGCTGCCTTGCAGTCGTTCGCCGTTCAATCTGGTGACCCTGTCGCCTACCTGAGTGCATTCAGAGAGAGCGGCCAGGAATTGGCACTGGCCAGTGATATTCTGCGTAACAGAGCCCTGGACGCCATTCTGAGCAACGCTCAACCTGTTGATGAGGACGGCAACCTGCTCGATTTGACTTTGCAAGTACCCGAGGTCGAGGCCGAGGTGTTGGACGATGCCATCATTGAGGGGGAAATCGTCACCGCCGAGGTCGTCGCGGCTGAACCAGCGGAGGAAGAAGAATGAGAGCTGACAACTATGTGATCCCCACAGTCTTTGAGCAGACCAGTCGGGGCGAGCGCTATTTCGATATCTTCAGCCGGTTGCTCAAGGATCGGATCATCTTCCTGGGAACACCGATCGACGACACGATTGCCAATCTCATCATGGCCCAGCTTCTCCATCTGGAATCAGACGACCCCGACAAAGACATATTCCTCTACATCAACTCACCTGGAGGCTCGATCACCTCACTCTTCGCCATCTACGACACGATGCAGTACATCAAGCCCGACGTGAACACGGTTTGCATGGGCATGGCGGCGTCGGCGGCGGCCGTGATCCTTGCCGGCGGGGCTGAAGGCAAACGCTATGCGCTTCCTCATGCCCGGGTGATGCTCCACCAGCCGCATGGTGGTGCGCAAGGTCAGGCGTCGGACATCGAGATTCAGGCCCGTCTCATCGTTCAGATGAGAGAACAGCTGAATCAGATACTTGCCGATCACTCCGGCCAGCCACTGGAGAAGATCACTCAGGACACCGAGCGCGACTATTGGATGATGGCCGCCGAGGCGAAGGAATATGGAATCATCGACGGAGTTCTCACGCGACGCGAGCTCAGCGCGGTAGCCTCTGCCTCCGAATAGCTCGGAGGAGGAGCGGCCTCAATGCAGACTCGATCCAAGATCGGCCCCACGGAGCGCACACGACACGACCTGTGGCACGCCTCGCGATCCCTGGGTGACTTCACGTTGGGAGCGCGCTGATGGCACGACTCGGTGACGGGGGTGAGTTGCTCAAGTGCAGTTTCTGCGGCAAGTCTCAGAAGCAGGTCAAGAAGCTCATCGCTGGACCCGGCGTCTACATCTGCGACGAGTGCATCGACCTGTGCAACGAGATCATCGAGGAGGAGTTCTCTTCAACGACTGAAGAGATTTCCTTCGCTGAGCTCCCAAAACCGACCGAGATCAAGACCTATCTGGATGACTATGTCGTCGGCCAGGAGGAGGCGAAGCGGAAACTCGCAGTAGCGGTATACAACCACTACAAGAGGATTCGCACCGGCGATGTCCAGCGTGACATCGAGCTGCAAAAGTCGAACATCTTGCTGATCGGGCCGACCGGTTCAGGGAAGACGCTTCTCGCCCAGACACTGGCACGACAATTGAATGTCCCGTTCGCCATCGCCGATGCCACCAGTCTCACCGAGGCTGGATACGTCGGTGAAGATGTCGAGAACATCCTCCTCAAACTGCTTCAAGCGGCCGACTACGACGTCAATCGGGCTCAACAGGGCATCATCTATATCGATGAGATCGACAAGGTCTCGAGAAAAGCTGAGAACCCGTCAATCACCCGCGACGTCTCAGGTGAGGGTGTGCAACAGGCACTTCTCAAGATCCTGGAGGGAACCGTCGCATCGGTACCACCTCAGGGTGGACGGAAACACCCCCATCAGGAGTTCATCCAACTCGATACCTCACACGTGCTTTTCATTTGTGGCGGTGCATTTGGGGGTCTCGAAGACATCATCGCCAACCGCGTCGGTAAGAGTGGGGTCGGGTTCGGCGCTGAGTTGCGAACGAAGGAAGATGGTCGCCAAACAGCGCTCCTCGCTGATGTCCTTCCGGAAGATCTAATGAAGTACGGGTTGATCCCAGAGTTCATCGGTCGTCTTCCGGTGATGGCCACCGTCGAGGATCTTGACAAGGAATCCTTGGTATCGATCCTCACCGAGCCAAAGAACGCGCTCACCAAGCAATACGCTCGCATGTTCGAGATGGACAATGTCGACCTCGTCTTCACACCTGATTCTCTCGAAGCCATTGCGGAACAAGCTCTGAAGCGGTCCACCGGAGCCCGGGGGCTGAGAGCGATCATGGAAGAGGTTCTGCTCAACACGATGTACGACCTCCCATCACGAGACGACGTGGAACAGGTTTTGATCGACCGCGATGTTGTCGAGAAGAAGGTCAACCCGACTCTCGTCCCGATGAATCGGCTCGACGAGCCCACGGAACGCTCCGCCTAGCCGTCGCCGTTCAAGCGACTTCCTGACACAGAAATCACCGATGCAATGCGCCCCCGGCCGCAGCGTCCGATGTGACTTGACCATTTGGGCCTCGCGACCCACGTGATTGATGTGCAACCCGGCTAGTGAATCGTTAGGTTTCGACTGTCGAAGGCACATTGCCTATTGACTACCGATCATGGTTCGGGGACACTGTGGTCATCGACCACGTAGAGTGGTCGAATAAAATACCCGGTATGGGGAAATAGGGAGGCATTGAAACCGGACCAGTAACTCGGTCACCTCGGTCTGGTGGAGCCAGTGGTGAGACCGGCCTGTCCCAAGTTCGAAAGGGATAGGAAATGAAAGAGACGACGTATTCAAACGTCGCTGCCGCCACCGCTGGGAGTACCCCATGCGTGTAGGCACGATTACGGTCGAGAGGCCATACGAGCGCGTCCTGGCCATTGTTACGACACTTGCGGTCTTAGCC
>JBAVIK010000020.1:0-3233 GCA_049686815.1 Acidimicrobiia bacterium
CGGTTGACCCAATCCGAGACTCCAGAAGCGATCGACATTCCATTCAGAGGTGTCGTCGTCGAGCTTGTTCGCAGCGAGAATCACCGGCACGTCGGCTGAGCGGAGCACTCCAATCACTCCGCTGTCGTCATCGGACAAATCGGTCGTCCCGTCTACGACCATCACGACCACGTCCGCACCGGACACGGCCCCCTCGGCCTGCTGTCGTATGGAGATGTTGAGAGCGCCATCCGGTTTGACCTCCCATCCTCCGGTATCGACGAGGATGAAGTCTCGACCGGCCCAATCGACCTCGAACTCCCTTCGATCCCTAGTGACCCCTGACAGCTCCTCGACCACGGCAGACCGTGACCCAACGATCCGATTGACCAGAGTCGACTTGCCAATATTCGGGCGTCCCACGATGGCAACAACAGGCAGCGAAGTCATGGTCTGTCCATCATTGTGTCAGACCAGCGTCAGGAGCTGATTAGCCGGAGCGCTTCGGTAGCGGTCCATTCGCGGTCACGTTCCAACCAAGATTCACCGCCCGGCTCTTGTGCGGTAACGCCTGCCTCGACCAGTTGTTGAAGGGTGGTGACGAAGGCGCGCAACTGTGGTGGTAGTGGGAAGTACTCCTGTTCTTCCGTGGCGCGCCACAACTCAAACCCGTGGGTCGGATCGAGCCGGTCAATGACCTCCTGGACGAGGTGATCCGGGGCCGAGGCTCCGGCGGTGAGACCGACGACCTTGACTCCCTCGAGCCAATCGTCCTTGATATCCGCCGCCGAGTCGATCCGGTGGGCGGGCAATCCGTTTTCGTGAGCGACCCGCACCAAGGCTTGGGTATTGGAGGAATTGTGGGAGCCAACCACCAAGATGAGGTCACTCTCCGAAGCCAACTGCTGAACAACGGCCTGTCTGTTTGTGGTGGCATAACAGAGGTCCGATTTTCGAGCAGTCTTCAATTCGGGAAAGCGTTCCGAGGCGTCGTCCATCACTTCCTGCCATTCGTAGAGGCCAAGTGTCGTCTGGGCGACCAGGGCCACTTTCTCGGGATCGGCAGGCTTGAACGACCCGAGTCCCGACTCAGGCTCGACCAGGGTGATCGCTTCGGGCGCTTCGGCGACGGTTCCGACGGCCTCATCGTGTCCTTGATGGCCGATGTAGATGATGTCGTAGCCCTTGCGTGACATGAGTTTGACCTCATGGTGAACCTTGGTCACCAGCGGGCACACCGCATCGATCACGACCGCTGCACGATCCTGAGCACCCGCAATGACATCAGGTGCGGAGCCGTGGGCTGAGAGCATCACTGGAGCACCGACGGGGACCTCCGAGATATCGTTGACGAAGACCACGCCGACACGTTCGAAGGCCCTGACCACCCACTCGTTGTGCACGATCTCGTGGTAGCAATAAACGGGGCCATCAAAAATGCGGGTCATCCATGTCAGCGCCTTGATTGCCATCTCGACACCGGCACAGAAGCCCCTTGGCTCAGCAAGAAGTACGCGATCAACCGCCATGCGACTCATGGTAGGGCCGGTGTTGAGAATCAGGACTTTGGGGAAATCATGTCCACGATCTGAGCGACGACCTCATCGAAGTTCAGGTCCGATGTATCGACGACAGTTGCACCCTCTGGAATCGTCAGAGGTGAAGTCGCCCGGGTCGAATCGAGATGGTCCCTACGCTTGATCTCGTCGAAGACCTGGCCGAAATCGTCCTCGGACTGTAGCGCTCGTCGGCTAGCCCTCACCTCAGGGCGAGCGTCGAGATAGATCTTGATAGTCGCGTCGGGAAAGACAACTGAGCCAATGTCACGCCCTTCGACCACAGCCCTCCATCCGTGGTTGGCTACCCAATCACGCTGAGCAGCGACGAATATCTCGCGCACCTCGGGGTGAGCCGAGACCTGCGAGACGTTGGCGGTCACTAGATCGCCCCTAATCTCGAAGGTCACGTCTTCACTGTCCAGGAGCATCTGACCCTCTTCGAACTCCAAGTCCATGTTGGCCACAACTTCTGCAAGCGCCCGGCCGTCGTCCAGTGGGGCATTTTGTTGAAGAGCAGCCAGTGTGGCCACTCGATAGAAGGCTCCGGTATCGAGGTGAGGAAGACCTGCCTCGAGAGCGACCGCTCTCGAAACACTGCTCTTCCCGGTTCCGCTCGGCCCGTCGATGGTGACAACAACTCTCTGCACCAGGGCAAGATTAGGGATCGTCGCTCGCCGACACGGGGCTCGCTGGAGACACGGCTTGACCGATGAGGCGCAGATACCGGCTTTTAAGGGAGAGGCCGGCCCCTTAGGGGTTTGTCCTACTAATGGGGGGTTCTTTTCGGACAATGGGGGCGACAGGAGCCGGAACTCCTCTCCACTGAGCAAACAAGTTAGCCCCAACCGCTTCCGAATGCCTTGATCTCAGCCGTTCAATGCGCGGACCAACTCTGCAATTGGTCCCAAAATCCGGGCCAGGTCTTGTTGACCACAGATGGCGTTCCGACCGCAACGCCTTCAACCATCGTCCCGATCAGGGCAAGAGACATCGCGACTCGGTGATCTCCATGGGAATTGATCGTCGCCCCGTGTAGCGGTCCCGGACGGATGATCAGACCTTCTGATTCGACGGACACATCGCCGCCCAACCGAACCAACTCTTCGGACATGGCACGGAGCCGATCTGACTCCTTGTGTCTCAATGAAAAGAGTCCCCTGAGCCTGCTCTCACCTGTAGCAAACAAACAGGCGACAGCCAACGCCAGCGCTCCATCCGGTGATCCGGACAGGTCGACATCAATGGCTTCGAGAGTTACATCGGTGGCGTCGACGACCACCCCATCCTCGTCGTGGACCACACACCCCATTTCCCTCAGATGCAGAGCGATTGCAATGTCTGGTTGCTTCGAGGCAAGGGACAGGCCGGGGATGGAAACCCTCCCGCGCGAAATCGCAGCCGCGACGATCGGGTAGACGGCCGCAGATGCATCACGCTCAACCACATAGTCAGCGGGCAGATAGCCACTGTTGGCCACGTCATAGCCGGTGAATGTCCTCACCGGGTTAGCCCCAAAAGCCTCCATGACGTCTTCTGTCACTTCGAGATATCCCGATGAACCTTCAAGACCCACGATCTTGATCGCGGCCGATCGCGATGCCATCGGTGCCCCGAGGAGAATTGCCGTTGCGAATTGGCTGCTCTCCCCGCAATCCACCTCTATGGCATCGCCCCAAAGTCCCCCCTGACCTGTGA
>JBAVIK010000021.1:0-2902 GCA_049686815.1 Acidimicrobiia bacterium
CTTCGTGGGTGGCAGCCAGATCAGCTCGATCGACTTTGCCTTAGAACTGTCACGGCGCGGCCATGACGTGGTTGTCGCTGCAAGGGGCGGACCGCTGGCCGCAAGACTCGCCAGCGGAGGAGTCGAGAATGTGCCCCTCCCCCCTCGCCGACAGCGGCTAAAGCGTCTCTCTGCTATTGATCGCGTGATTGCCGGATTCGGACCCGACTTGGTCCATGCGACAGAGGTGAGGGCCATCCTCGACCTGTGCCTGGTAACGCCACGTCGGCGGACGCCGTTTCTAGGGTCGATCTTCTCAACCCGCGTCCCCTGGTATCTCCCCGAGCGGGTCCCGCTGACGGTGGCCATGCCCCAGTTGTATGAGTTCACCAAGACGTGGAGACAGTCTCAGCTCGAGCTCATTGAGGCGCCCATGAGATGGCCAGATCGAGAAGATTCAAATTCCGAGCGGCTGAACAAAGCTATCGATGCATTTGACGGCTACGACCACCTGATCGTGCTGGTGTCACGTCTAGTTGAGCCATTCAAGCGAGAAGGGATCCTCCGGACGATCGCTGCGGTCCGATCACTGAGCGACCGCGGATTTCGGCTGGTGATTGTCGGTGATGGGTCGGCGCGAGGGCTATACGAAGAGGCAGCCGAACATGCCAATGAAGCTACCGGCAAAAGGATCGTGAGTTTCACAGGAGAGCTTGTCGACCCCGGGCCCGCGGTGGAAGCCGCTGACGTGGTGGTTGGATCTGGCACGTCAGCGATCCACGCTGCTGGCGGCGAAAAGCCAACCGTCGTGGTTGGGAGAGATGGCTTCTCGGAGGTCGTGAACGATGCCACGCTCGACGATCTCATACACCGCGGCTTCTACGGAGTGGGCCGGACAGGGATCCACGACTTGTCAGAGCAGATCGTCGAAGCGCTCTCCCAAGGCGATGGGCCCGATCTCAGAGTCGTCGCGAGCCGTATTCGGAACCGATACGAAGTCCAGCATGTCACCACCCGACTTGAAACCGCCATGGAACGTGCCGCCACCGTGCCACCTCCGGAGATTCCCGAGGTACTCAGAGCTGCCGGCAGGTTCGTTCACTACCGACTTCGGCGAGATGTCTATCGATTCCACGCGAAGAGAAGCGGGCTCGTCGCCGAAGAATCCGACAACTACGTCTTCGGGAGTCTCCGTCGCCTGGCGGTACCGCCGAGAAGCCGATGGACCGGCCGATCAACTCAGGTCTAGGCACATGTGGAGGTCCTTTCAACTGTCGTGCTCGCCGACCGCAACCGCCATCACCAGTGCGTCTGTGTCGGTGTGTGTGATTGTGACCAGGACCTCGGTCACTCCAAGAGCCGCCGCTCGGCGTGCCGCGTTTCCTGACATCTTCACCGTCGGCTTCCCTCCACCGGTGATCTCGATGTCCTGCCAGCGAATCCTTCTCCAACCCGTCCCTAGTGACTTCATGACTGCTTCTTTCCCAGCAAAACGAGCGGCCAGTCTTCGCGCGGGTTGGGCGAAGCGGAACGCATACTCCCGTTCATGAGGTGTGAAGCACCTCTCGGCGAACCTCGGATATTTAGAGAGGACCTTGCCGATGCGCTCGATGTCGGCCAGATCCACACCCAACCCAACGATTCTCATGTGGCTCCGAACACCTGCCGCACACCGGCGATTACGCGGTCCCTCTGCTCTGTCGTCATCGCCGACCCGCTGGGAAGACACAAACCTTTCCGGAAAAGTGATTCTGACACCTCTCCCCCGTACGTTTGATACTGCTCGAACACCGGTTGCAAATGCATCGGCTTCCAAACTGGCCTCGCCTCGATATCGAGGCTCTCGAGATGAAGCCGTACCGACTCGCGGTCTATCTTGCCGACTTCGGGATCGATGAGAACTGCGGTCAACCAAAATGTCGACTCGGAACCAGGCGACTCAGGCATGAAGGTCACGCCGGGAATATCTGCAAAGGCGTCGCGATACGCCTGATTGTGGGATCGCCTTACAGCAACTCGACGTTGGAGATCAGAGAGTTGGGCACGACCCAAAGCGGCCAAGAGGTTGGAGAGCCGATAGTTGTAGCCGATCTCGCTGTGCTGATAGTGGGGCGCAGGGTCTCTCGCCTGGGTGGACAACCACCTGGCACGCTCGGCCCAGTCGCCGTCATCAGTCACCAGGGCGCCACCGCCGCTGGTAGTGATGATCTTGTTCCCATTGAAGGACAGGGCAGCAACCGAACCAAATGATCCCGCCGGCCGGCCCTGATAGGAGGCTCCCAACGACTCGGCTGCATCTTCGATCAGTGTCAGGTCGTGCTGAGAACACAATGCCTCTATGTATTTGTACGAGGCACACTGCCCGTAGATGTCGACCGGGATACACGCCTTGAAGGTGCCGGCAGTCAGTGCTTGATCTAGTCGGTCGGGATCCATGTTCCATGACGACTCATTGCTGTCGACAAACACGGGCTCCGCCCCGACGTACCTGATGGCGTTGACGGTTGCAGAAAAGGTCAGACTCGAGACAAGCACCTTATCTCCTGGCCCGACGTCGTTCAGAAGAAGACTCAGATGAAGAGCCGCGGTGCCACTAGAGAGGGCGACCCCGTGTGCGCGCCCTGTCACGCCGGCTAGCTCACGCTCAAAGGCATCAACTTCCGGTCCGAGGGGCGCGATCCAGCCGCCTTCGAAAGCCCGCTGCAGGGCTTCCATGTCACGTGGACCGGTGTCGGGAGACGACAACAAGACGCGGCTCATCGCGGCGAGGCTAACGATTGCCGGTTGTCATCGAAGCCAACTCTTGGAGCCGGGTCTGGAGCCTCTCAGAAACAATATCGAGGGAGTAGCGTTCCTCCACCCAGGAGCGAGCCGCGTCGGACACCCTTTGTGCATCCTTGGGGCTCGAGAGAATGTTCCCGAT
>JBAVIK010000022.1:0-3077 GCA_049686815.1 Acidimicrobiia bacterium
CTCCAACTGCAGGTGGTGGGTTGCCCCAGAAGGTCCAACCCGACATCTCGAGAGACAGTGGCGTGCGGAGGATGGGTCGGTACGTTTCGAGGTCCTCGGTGGTCAGGGTGCCCCCGCGGGAGCCAAGATCGGCGACCAGCGAGCGTCCAAGTTCTCCCCGATAGAGCACGGCGGCACCTTCGGAGCCGATCTGTCGGAGAGTCGCGGCAAGGCCCTCGAACACAACGCTCTCTCCTACGGTCTTCAGCCGATCGCCATCGAAAATGGCCCGGCGCGATATCGGGTCATCCCAAAAGATCAACCGCCCTGAGTGAATTAGATAGTCATAGGACGCCTGACTCAGGGGAAACCCACCTTCCAAGGCAGACGCCGACACCTCCATCAGCTCTTTCCAGGGCGCTACCCCAAACATCTCAGAAGCCGTCTCCAGTGCTGCGAACGATCCGGGAACACCTATCGTCGCCGGTCCCACAGCGGTCGTGACACCTCCTCCGTACTCCATCGTCACCTCGTGCTGAACCGGTGTTCCTTTGAACCCGAGACCCGGGTATGCCATGTAGCCGTCGATCACGATCGGCGGCTGGCGGGGAGTATCGATCGTCATGAACCCCCCGCCACCAGGAGCACAGACACCGGGCTCACTGCACATCGCAGTGAGAGAAGCCACTATTGCCACGTCGACCACCGATCCACCCACCGACGCAATCTCCGCGGCCGCGTCGGTGACAAACGTCGACGGCCCGGCGACGGATATACGAGGCATAGCCCGCAGGCTAGATCCTGGGTCCTAACCTCCCCGAATGGACAATGTGGGGCTCGAGGCGGCTATCGCCGAAGCGATCCGGGGCAAGACGGCAGGTGGCATCCCAATCGGCTCTGCATTGGTGGTTGAGGGCGAGATCGTCGGCCGAGGACACAACCAGCGAGTTCAGAAAGGCTCCACGGTTCTCCACGGCGAGATGGATGCCCTCGAGAACGGGGGGAGGCTGCCCGGCGCCGCCTACCGTCGAGCCACGATCTATACGACGCTCTCCCCATGCGATATGTGCTCGGGAGCCATCCTTCTCTACGGAATACCCCGGGTCGTGATCGGTGAGAACCTCAGTTTCATGGGTGCGGAGAAACACCTACGTTCGAGAGGTGTCGAAGTGCTGGTAGTCAACGATCGAAGATGTATCGACTTGATGCAAGCATTCATAACCGAACATCCGGACCTGTGGAATGAGGACATCGGAAAGGACTGACCTACCGCCCGCGCCAGTTGGGATCCCGCTTCTCGAGAAACGCTTCGATTCCTTCTGTTGAATCCTCCGTCCCGAGGGCTATCGCCTGGGATTGACTCTCCCAACTCACAGCCTCGGCGAAGCTCATCTCAAAGGATGCATTCAGGGCCTGCTTGGTGAACATCTGACCAACAGGAGCTCCGGAGAGAAAGCCGGTGGCGATCTGGCGGACGTGGTCGGCGAGACCGTCGATGGCGACAACAGCGATGACGAGTCCGAGCCGCAAAGCCTCGTCGGCTTCGATCATGCGGCCCGACAGGGCTAACTCCTTGGCCCGCTGCAAGCCAACAATCCGGGGAAGCAACCAAGTTCCCCCAAAGTCAACGGTTAGTCCACGTCTTACGAAGATCTCGGAGAATCTCGCCGATTCCGCGGCAACCACAACATCACACCCGAGGGCAAGATTCATGCCTGCTCCCACCGCCACACCGTCGACCGCAGCGATGGTCGGCTTGGTTATCCGGTGCAGCGCGGTTGCGGTCTCGTCGATGACCTTCATTCGTCGGTGACGATCAACAACCGAGCTGAGCTCTTCTCTCCCATCAGGGTTGAGGTCGGCTCCAGCACAGAACGCCCCACCGGCTCCGGTAACGACCAACACCCTCTGGTCGGAACGCTCAAACTCCCGAAAGTGATCACGTAGATGTGGGAACCCGTCAAACGGGATCGCGTTGCGGCGCTCGGGGCGGTTGATGGTGAGCCACCGAATCTCGCCTTCATCGGATGAGTTGAGCCAGCTCATGAAGTTGACGGTAGACAGTGCCTACCGCCGGTTACCGTTTCGACGTGGGATTCAATCCGTTCCGTCAACAGGAGAAGTCGGCGCTCGACATAGTCGTGGTGGTCCTGGCGGTTGTGGCGACATTGGCGGTGATCGCGTGGGCCCTGTTCTCGACGTAACCGTCAACCCGGTCCAGCCCTATCAGGCAGTCAAGGACTACATCTGTCCCGGTTGCGAAGGCACTATCCCACCAGGCACATTCCACCTCGTCGTCATCCCCAACGACGCTGTGGACCTACGACGTCATTGGCACCATGGGTGCTGGCACAAAGAGCTCAGAAGAAGATTCGGTACTCAGGCGTCACGCCGCTGAAGACCCCACCAGGTCAGAGCGAGGAAAACAACCGCCCACCCGATCATCACCCCGAGGGCGTGGGCCGTTGACATATCCCCGCCGGGGATGAAGTCGCTGAACGGGCCGTCGCCCGCCACCTCGAAGATGCCGTTGCTCGCCGCGGTCAACGAAATCTTCTCATAGAGCTCCACAAATGGGGCGACGATCGAGTCAACAAACGAAATACCGAGTGCAACACCCATCGCAACCGCGATCGACCTGGTGACGGCCACCGCTCCCAATCCGATAGAGGTCCACGCAGCGGCAATAACCAGGAACTTCCAAAGCAGCCCGAGTGACTCTCCAATCTCGGGACCTCCGCTCCCCTCCGCGGCGAACCAGGTGATCGCGGCCCAGACGATCGTCCCCACCAGGAAGGCGAGCCAGGAAGCAATCGTGAAAATCAAGAATCTGACCGATATGTGACGGATCCGCCGAGAGTCTCGAGTGAGTGAAGTCGCCCAAACCGTGCTGGCAACCTCACCACCGAGGATCGCAGTGGCCAAGATGACGGCAAACCACCATGCCTGACCAGCTACTTGTTGTGCTCCAAAGATGAAAGCCTCAGGCTTCTGAGGAATGCCGCTTGCGCCGGCCCCGGCTGCCTCGGGCAACGCAGGGAGCACCACAAAGAAGAGCAAACCGACAAACGCCATCAAAAAGGCGAGAAGTGCAAGCA
>JBAVIK010000023.1:0-3161 GCA_049686815.1 Acidimicrobiia bacterium
GGCCTATGTGGCGAGGATCTCCCGGCTCGACGATCGTGCTCTCACAGTTCTCGAGACCATCGCCATCGGTGGAGGTGAGGTTTCGGACAGGGATCTCCGTGCCGTGTCGGAACTCAATGATGCGGAGCTTGTCGAACCCCAACGACAGTTGGAGTCGGCCGGGCTGATCGATATTGACAGCCAAAGGGAGGCAGTGAGCTACCGATGTTCGCATCCCGTGATCACACGGGTTGCCTATGACCGGATCCCTGTCTCGCAACGCCAGCAAAGACACGCCAGGTTCATCGAAATTCTCGAGAAGGAGTCGGGCGTGTCGGAGGCATTGGTATGGCATTACCGACTGGTCGGCGGCGAGGTTGACCAAAGTCGTCGTCTCGAAATCTTGTCCCGAGCGGGCCGTCGGGCTTTAGCAAAGTATGCGAATGAAGACGCGGTCCAAATTCTCCGCACGGCCCTCGACGTAGCCCGTTCGTTCGCCCCGGTCGGCGACATCTCAGTCTTGTTGGAAGACCTCGGTGAAGCTGTGCACCGGACCGGAGAGGAGCGCGCCGCTATCAAGATTTGGCGAGAAGCGAGCTCAATCACCCAACACGTCAGTGATCAGGTCCGTTTGACTCGACGCATCGCCGCCGCGGAGTCGAATCTCGGCAACTTCAGAGAGGCCCTACGGCAGATCGACGGTGGAATGTCAGCTCTCGCCGACGAAACCTCCCCGGAGGCGGTCGAATTGCTCGCCGTGGGCGCCCTCACCAGCTTCCGCGCCGGAGACATCGATTCTGCCGCCGCCGGCATCGACCGCCTGGATCGTCTGGTGTCGATCCGGCCCTCGGAGCAGACGACCATGAACCTGGCCATTCTCAAGACCGGGCTGGCCATGGAGCGGTCGTCCTATGAACGGGCCAAAGCGGAGGCTCGAGTCGCGTACGACCTGGCAAAAGCGGTGAACGACCCGGTTTCTGAGCAGCAGGCGCTCGCTTTCCTTGCTTTGGTCGATCTCTCTCTGGGAGACCTCGTTGGCCTCGACCGCCTTTTGGCGGCCAACCTGGATCTGACTGAGAGAATCGGGATCGGGCTGCGGGCCTACCGCTTACTCCTCTACCAATACGAAGGGGCGATTTGTGCCGGGCAATGGGAGCACGCCGAGGACGTCGCCATCGAGGGCGCTCTGCTGGCAAACACCATCGAGGAATCACCGAATCGTGTCGTGCTCGTGATCATGCCAAGCCTGCTCGACATCCTCAAGGGAGACTTCGAATTGGCTGCGTCACGTCTCGCCGAGGCTCGCCAGGCATTGGAGGCTCTCGGGCGTGCCGAGCCGAGGCTCCCCGCCCTACTCGACATCGTCGACGCGTGGTCCGACCTGGAATCGGGCCAGCCAGCGAAGGCTTTGACCACGTTGGAGCGTCGAGACGGAGAGTTTCTTCAAGGTCTGCTGCCTCCCTGGGGGATGATGCTCCTCGGCGAAGCCCAGGCCAGGGTCGGTGACGAATCATGGACCGTTACCGCGGAGCAACTCGCAGCCATGGGCAGTACGGGGAGTCTCCCTTGGGTGTGGAGCCGTCGCCTCGGAGCGTTGGCCGCGGCCGACCCGGAGGTGGCCAGCGAGGAATGGACGCAGGCTGCTGATGGGTTCAACGACCTCGGAATGCCGTTCGAGGCGGCACGGGCGAGGCTCCGGGCCGCTGAACTGAAAGCCCCCCGGGGGCCGCTCGCAGTCGACGGTTTGAAGGAAGACCATCGACTGTTCGCCGGTCTTGGAGCCACGCGATACCGCGACCGCACTCAAAAGCTGCTCCGATCGGTGGGCGAGGCATTCTCCGTTGGCGAGTCTCGTGACGCAGGCGCCCTGAGCCCACGCCAGACCGAGGTGGCCCGACTCGTGGCCGAAGGACTCAGCAACGGTGACATCGCAGATCGCCTCTTCATCAGCCGGCGAACCGTGACCACCCATCTGGAGAACATCTACCGCCAACTCGGGATGGGTTCACGGACAGCCCTAACCCGATATGTACTGGAGCAGATGCAGTGAATACGTACGTCTACCGATAGCCCCGATGCGACTCTGCATGCAATCTCATCGGCACGAGATCGAGGAGGAACAAAGTGCCGACAATCGAGAAGACGATTGAGATAGACGTCCCCTATGGAGACGTCTACGAATTCGTAGCCAACGATGTGGAACGCTTGCCGGAGTTCGTCCCCATCGTCAAGGACGTCTTTGACGTGAGCCCGGGTCCGATCGGTGAGGGGACCACCTTCAAAGAGCACACCGTGATTGGGCCGATGTACGGGTCTCCAACCGGAGCGTCGCCGAGCTGGAGCCGCCGAAACGAGTCCTGTGGGTTGGGCACCGGTCGGACATGGAATTGACCCTCACCAAACACGTCAGCCCCGCGGCGAGAGGAGCCATCTACAGCCAGGTGTTCGAATATCGGATGTATCCCTCTTTCCGCCCTTTGGGCTGGCTCCTCGAGAAGCTGATCGTCCACCGTCAGATGTCCGCCGTTCTTGACGAGGTTGTGTCGCGCATCAAAGAGATCATCGAAGCCGAGAATGCGCCGAGTAGTCAGCAGGTGGAAACGCCGTGAATACACCGGTCGTCGACCTCGCCATGGCGTCCCGCGCCAAGTCGCCGCTGGTCGGCACCAAAGCCGCCTATCTCGGCGAGCTATTCCGTGCGGGATTCAACGTGCCTGACGGGTTCGTCGTTGTTGCGGGTTCGGGGAAAGAAGACACAGACATCATCACTGAAAGATGGCAGCAACTGGGTCACGGGCCCGTGGCGGTCCGATCGTCCGCCGTCGCCGAAGACCTCGACGACGCCTCATTCGCAGGGCAGTACGAGTCGATCCTGGGTGTACGTACCGCCGAGGAGCTTGTCGGCGCTATTGCCCAGGTTCGTGCGTCGGCGGACAGTGAGCGCGTGCATGCCTATATGGCAAAAAACACCGGTGACCCGAAAGAGGATGGCATCGCGGTGCTGGTCCAAAAACAGATTCCGGCCGAGTTCGCCGGCATCGCTTTCACTGCCAACCCGATCACCGGCAATCGCGCTGAGGTCGTGATCAACGCAGTTCCCGGGCTCGCCGACCGGGTCGCGAGCGGTGAGGTGACGCCCCAGCAGCTGGTGATCCGGGACGACGGCGAA
Source organism: Acidimicrobiia bacterium (assembly GCA_049686815.1). Classification (GTDB taxonomy): domain Bacteria; phylum Actinomycetota; class Acidimicrobiia; order Spongiisociales; family ZC4RG35; genus JBAVIK01. The sequence continues at coordinate 3,149 of JBAVIK010000023.1, forward strand.
ACCATCTCCGATG
>JBAVIK010000024.1:0-8367 GCA_049686815.1 Acidimicrobiia bacterium
CCATCACGGTCTCGCCGTCTAGTCCCCGCAGATATCCTCCGCAGAAGTCGGAAAAGAGAAAGACACCGTCGAGCTCGGGAATCAGGTCGCCCCGGTAGACGACGCCTCCCGTGATGGAACAGGTTCCTGCGTCGCCATGACTCACTTCGATGACCGGCAGCGTCAGTCCAGTGGTGTCACAACCCGATCGAGGGCTGAAGCAGTGAAGACCCTCGGTGATCGGCCACCCATAGTTGACATCCTGAGTCAGAGGAGCCACCGAGACTTCCTCGAATGCCCCCTGACCGACGTCGGCGACATATATCGTCGACCCTTCGATCCAGAAACGCCACGGGTTGCGTAGGCCGTACTGAAAGAGCTGAGGAGAAGGCTCGCCATCGACTTCGATGGCGACCAGACCTCCGAGGAGTGACTCGGTGTTTTGACCATTCCCGTAGGTGTCACCACCGCCCCCGCCGTCACCCAAACCGAGATAGAGCCGGCCGTCGGGCCCAAACTGGATCATCCCGCCGTTGTGGTTGCCCGCAGGCTGATCGAGACGCAGCAGCACACGCTCCGTGCTGGGTTCGACGGTGGAACCTGCGGGCTCAAACCCGAACTCGGAAACGACTGTGTCACCACCGTCGCTCGAGCTGTAGTGGACAAAGAGCCTGGTCGGATCGGTGGGGTGCAGCGAGATCGCCAACAGACCACGCTCGCCCTGATTTGCCACCTGGGAGCGAATGTCGAGGATGGGTGCCGCCGATACCCCGCCGGCTTCGATGGTCCATATCCGGCCGTCCTTGGTGGCGACGTAGGAGATGCTCTCACCGGGTCGAGCAACCAACTGGACCGGAAAATCGAGTGTCGCCACCTCCTCGTAGCCAAGTGAGACGAGTGGGGGAAGTGTCGTCGTTGGGGTGGGAATGGTCGTCGAAACGATTGGAGGGGTCGTGGTCGTGGTGATGCGTGGGGTTTCGGTGGTAACAGACGCCGTCGGGACAGGTGTCGGCGCCACTTCCTGAGCGGCGGTACACGCTGTGATCAGAGTCAACAAAAGAACAGGTAGCCGCCGCATTATCGGGAGGTTATGCCTGTTCAGGCTTTAGGCGGCCATGCCTACTTCTGGCTTACAAAAGCCACCCGCGTGCTTCGACCACCACATCGGTGTGTCCGTTGTTGGCACCGGGAAGGCCAGTCTCATAGCTGTGCTCAAAACAACGTCAGGTGAGGATATCGACTGGCGTCAAATGTCACAGCGGACCGCCCCGACCGAGCGGAACAGTGCCTCCGATGCGACGTTCCCATCGGTGATGTAAAGGACTGCGCGCTTGTGACCATCGGAAGCCAGGTGCTGTATGGCGGCATTCGTCACTAATCGACCCAGGCCTTGTCTCTTGTGCGACGGGAGCGTCATCACGACGCCGACGAATGGATCGTCCTCGACCATGAGGATGAAAATTGCTGAGACGATCCTGCCGTTGTCTACTACCACGAAAGAGCGATCGGGCAAAGACCGTTGATCTTGGAGAAAACCGCGGACTTCGTCGATCGCTTCATCGAGGGTCTCGCCCTCGTAGTCAATTGTCCCGACGTACGCGTCAAGCATCAGTCGAGCAAGGGCATCAAGATCGTCATCGGAAAGGGACCTCACTTCGAGACGCTCGACAGCATCCACCTCAACTGGACACGAAAGGTCGATCTCGTAGCGAAGTTTCAGCGTCACCTCTCAAGAATATCGCCCCGAGTCCGAGCGCTGTTCGGCAGCAGCTCGCCTGGCTGAGTTCCCCACACTTTCATGGCGCCATGGCCAAGAAGGCGTCAAGACGGTCAGGAGAGCCACCGCGCTGAGCGGTGTTGCCCGCCAGCATCGAAGCCACTGATCGGCACCAGTCCCAGAGCCGCTCCCCGTCGACGCCAAGAATCTTCGCAAGCTCAGAACACCGGGGCTCCCAATTCTGCGGATCGTCGACCGGCCAGAACACCCAGTCGACCGCGTCGAAAGCCGGGTCACCGATGCAAGGACGTGGGTCGATGGCCATCAGGCCCCTTGTTTCGCCACCATCGAGCACGTTGCCGGGATGCAGGTCACCGTGTAGGAGCACTATGTCGGCCTGATACATCGCCAGCTTCTGGGCGAGCTGAAGACCCTGGTTGACCCGCCCAATCGGCACGATCTCGGCGACACCACGATTGTGCTCGCTTCGGCTAGTCCAGAGGCTGAACATCCTCTCAACACCCTCTGCGAGGGTCACCACATCGTGGTCGCCGACCGGAAATTCTGTGCGGTGCAGCCCCCCGATCAGGTCGCCCACATCGCTCAGGGGCACACCCCCGTCCCTCTCCGAGAGCGGAGACTCGTTGGGTATCGCCTCGAGCAACAACGCCCCTACCGCCGGGTCATGGTCAAAGACCTTCGGAACCCGCCCCGAGGGCTCCCAAACGCGGAGTGCTCGTGCCTCGGTTTGCGCGATCCTTGGTTCAGGGATCATTTTGAGAACCGCTCCGGCACCGTCATCCCGTCGACACCGCCACACCACCGAGGAGTTGCCCCGACCAATTGGATCCCCGAATTCGAGGGACCAGCGCAGCGCAAGAGTTGCCATTGTCTCGGGCAAGCTCGCCAACCAAGACTCCACCGCTGCTCCGTACCGGGCGCGTAGACGCTTCCCGATTGTCTCAGGAATCTGCCAGGAGGGTTCCATGTGGAGAAGCATGCCAGGTCTTCAGCCGACCCTACCGAGGACCACTATCTTCAAAACGTGAGCACGATTCAGAAGAACGACCCGAGAACGATCTTCGGCTGGGCCATGTACGACTGGGCGAATTCGGCGTACATCACCACCTTCGGAGCCATAGTCGCCGCATTCTTCACTGCTGTCATCGTGCCCGAGGATTCAGGAACGAACGGTGAGGCCCTGTGGGCCTGGACACTCTCAGGTGGCGCTTTCGTCCTCTTCCTTGCGATGCCGGTGCTGGGTGCTGTGGCCGACTACGCCTCCGCAAAGAAGAAGTTCCTCCGCTTCTTCGCCTGGCTGGGCGCGGCCATCACCGTGCTTCTGCCATTCGTACCCTCGGGGTCGATCACTCTTTTCCTTGGAGTAGTCGTCCTCACGCAGATCGGATTCGTGGCGGCGAACGTCTTCTACGACGGATTCCTCCCGGACATCTCCACCGACGAGACAATCGACCGTGTGTCATCCAGGGGGTTTGCCTTCGGCTACATCGGCGGCGGTCTCTACGTGCTTCTCGCTCTCGTTCTGATCCTGCTCAGCGGGGACGGCGGCGTCACCGGCCTGACCGAAGAGACGGCGTCACGTATCGGAATCGGCGGTGCGGGAGTCTGGTGGTTCGTCTTCTCGCTCGTGTCGTTGCGAAGACTCCCCGACGAGACCCTCCCCGAAGGTCTGGCGGGCGGCTCGGGAGGGGGTCCGAGGTGGGGTGGTCTGGCCCGTCTCGGCTTCGCCCGGACCATCGCCACCACCAAAAAGCTGTTTGGCTTCAAACAGCTGATGTTGTTCGTACTCGCCTTCCTCTTCTACAACGACGCGGTCCAGACCGTCATCGGTGTGACCGGCGCCTATGCCGAGGAGACCCTCAATCTGGGCACAACCGAAATCATCGTCACCTTCCTCATCGTCCAATTCGTTGCCTTCTTCGGAGCACTCTTGTTCGGGTCGATTGCGGGAAGGATCGGGACCAAGGGGGCGATCATGGTGTCACTCGGAATCTGGATCGTCGCTGCCATCGCCGCATACTTCCTCCCGGAGGGCGAGGCTGTTCCGCTCTACGGGCTCGGTGCCATAGTTGGGCTCGTCCTCGGCGGCGTCCAAGCGTTGTCGCGAAGCCTCTACGGCTCGATGATCCCTGAAGAAGCATCCGCCGAGTTCTACGGCTTTTTCTCGGTCTTCTCCAAATTCTCAGCCATCTGGGGCCCGTTTCTCTTCGCCCTGGTCTCGAGTATCGCCAACACGAGCCGCCCGGCCATTCTGTCTGTAGTGGCCTTCTTCGCGATCGGGCTGATCCTGCTTTCTCGTGTCAATGTGGAAGAGGCGCGGGAATCGAGACGGGACTGGGCGTTCGAGACGCCATCTAGTCTGTGACGACATGAGCGATATCGACCCGTACGACGGTCAACCTGCCGACATCGAGAATCTCGCCCAACCACTCCGCCCCGGGGTCCCTTGGGGAGTCATCGTCGGCACGTTAGGAATCATCCTCCTCGTCGTTTTCGCCGTCCAGAACACGGAGACAGTCACCATTGAATTTCTATGGATCGACGGTCAGTACCCGTTGTCGATCGTCATCCTCGTCACGGCGGTCGCCGCCGGACTGCTGACCACGATAAGCACCTCGCTTCTGAGGAATCGACGCCGACGCCGACGGGCCGAAAAACAGGAGCTTCGGCAACTCCGGGGCGAGCTCTGAGGCTCGATTGGGCGACAACTGCTCTGTGTCTACTCCTGGTGGGGTGCCAGCCGCCACCAGTGTCCACTGAACCAGCATCAGCCGAGGTCACGGGTACGGTCACAGAGGTCTTCGACGGCGACACCGTTGTCGTCGACACCGCAGCTGCCAAGGTGACGGTGAGACTCATCGGGATCAACGCACCCGAGTCCGGTGAGTGCCATTACACACAATCATCGGATTTCCTCGAGGACCGAGTCGCCGGTGAGGTAATCCGTATGAACGAGAGAGGAGTCGATCAGTTTGACCGAACACTCGCAACTCTATGGGTGGGGGATGTCAACATCAATCAGCTGATGGTCAGCAAAGGCATGGCTATCGCGAGCGTCAGTTCAGATTTGGAGCAACCAGGGGAGCTGTATCTGGACGATGAGGAGTCTGCCTACCAGGACCGAATCGGATTGTGGTCTCCCGATGCCTGCGGATCCGGAACCTCAGCCAGAGTGATCATCGACGGTGACCTTTCAACACCCGACCCACCCGGACCGGACGATCAGGTACTCGACGACGAGACGATTGTCATCGTCAACGCGACGATTGACCCGGTGGATCTTTCCGGTTGGGCGATTCGGGATGAGTCATCCCGACATCGATATCTCTTCAAGGCCGGAACCATTGTGCCAAGCAGCAGCCGAATCACCGTTTCGAGTTCCGACCCGGCGTGGGATCCCGGTGGATCACCGGTCTGGAACAACGACGGCGACATGGCGCTTCTCCTCGATCAACATGGGAATGTCGTGGGCAGATGGCGCTATTGATTCCACCGATCCAATCCCAAATCGTACGATGCCCCACACCATGAAGAGAGTCTCCCAACGTCTCGCCCGTTTGCCCGGCTCGGCAACCATGGCTATCAGCAATCGGGCCCGAGAATTGCGAGCCGAGGGCAAGGAGGTGATCTCGTTTGCCGCCGGCGAACCCGATTTCCCCACACCCGAGCACATAGTTGCCGCGGCTGCTCGAGCAGGCAACGATCCCGCCAATCACAAGTACACCGCAAATCAGGGGCTGCCTCAGCTGCGCGAGGCGATTTCTGAATACACCAGGACCTACTCGGGTATGAGCGTCGAGGTGTCGGAGATCGTGGTCACAAACGGGGCCAAGCAAGCTGTGTTCCAGACTTTCGCAGCACTCCTCGACCCCGGAGACGAGGTGCTGGTTCCAGCTCCATATTGGGTTACCTACCCCGCAGGCATAGACCTGGCCGGAGCAGCGACCGTCGCGGTCCCCACGACGGCGGCGGCGGGCTTCAAAGCGACCGTAGACGACCTCGAGGCGGCGCGAACCGTGCGCACCCAGGCCCTCGTCTTTGTTTCCCCCTCCAACCCCACAGGCGCCGTTTACACAGCGGACGAAGCAAGGGCCATCGGTGAATGGGCTGCTGAAAACAACATTTGGATCATCGCCGATGAGATCTATCAAAGGCTCTACTACGACGGTGACGTCGCACCGTCGATCGCAGCACTGACACCCCGAGCAGAGAACTGGGTCCTGATAAACGGTGTCGCCAAGAGCTTTGCGATGACGGGCTGGCGTGTGGGTTGGATGATCGGGCCCGATGACATCATGGCGGCAGCCGCAAGACATCAGTCCCATTCCACCTCGAATGTCGCCAACGTTTCACAACACGCTGCATTGGCCGCTTTGACAGGTCCCCAGGACACGGTCGAGGAGATGCGTGACGCGTTCGACCGACGCCGTCGCCTGATGTTCTCCTTGATAAATGAGGTACCCGGCTTCAGCTGTGTCGAGCCAGAAGGTGCCTTCTACGTGTTCCCCGATGTGAGTGCAGCCCTCACCGATCGCTGTCCAACCTCGGCGAGTCTCGCTGAGATGATCATCGACAGGGCGGGCGTCGCCCTGGTGCCGGGAGAGTCATTTGGCACACCTGGCTTCCTTCGACTCTCCTATGCCTTAAACGAGGCAGACATCGAACGTGGAGTGGGGCAAATCGCCGATCTGATCGGAACCCTCTGAGGGGGGTTTACACTCGCTAAAAGATGGAATCCGCCACGAGCGTGCGAGCAATGATGCTCGTAGAGCCCAAACATTTCTCCGACACCAAGGTGATTGCCCGGGACGACGAACAGGGGGGCTGGCTCGCCGTCGAGGCAACCGGCATCTCTGGCTCGGACGTTCAGGTTTGGCAGGGTGAGGCTCGAGACATCGTCTACCCCCTGGTCCCCGGGCGTGAGGTTGTTGGCCGGGTTGCGGTCCAGGGCCCCAACGTGCCGTATCCGGTGGGGACCCGTGTCGTCGTCGAGCCGCGTATCCGGTGCGGGCGATGTCACCGATGTGTCCAGAATCTCGCGACATGTGTGAGCAGGAAACCCACCAATTCCTACGGGATGATCCCCTCGATCGAACCGCCCGGTCTTTGGGGAGGCCTAGCCGAGTTCCTGTATCTCGACCCGAACGCACATCTTCACGAACTCACCGACGACGTCCCCGCCGAAGTAGCAACGTTCGTCCACCCACTCGCTTCGGGTCATACATGGGCGGTGGAAATGCCTGCGCTACAACGCGGCGAAGGTGTCCTCATCCTTGGGCCTGGCCCGCGCGGTCTGGCATGTCTGATAGCAGCAAAGGCTGCAGGAGCGGGTTGGGTGGGCATCACCGGACTCTCCCACGACCGTGACCGACTCGAGCTGGCTAAACGGCTTGGTGCCGATCTGAGCATCAACTCCGAGCAAGGAGATGTCGCCGGTGAGATCGCCGGAGCGCTCGGACGCCGTCCGGACGTTGTGGTGGATGTGACCTCGGACGACCCCGAGGCGGTGTTCACCGCCCTCGACCTGGTGCGTAGTGGTGGAAGAGTTGTTCTCGCTTCGACAAAGGGAAACCGCGCATTCCATTTCCTCTCGGATGTCATCGTCTCGAAGCAGTTGACCGTCAAGGGCGCTATGGGAGCCAGCGGGATCGGATACCAGTGGGCGACCAACCAGGTTGAGACCGACCCCCGGATCGACGACCTGGTCTCACATCAATTCCCCCTCTCGGAGGCCCCGCGAGCACTACAGGCCGCTGCCGGGCTCCTCGGCAGAGAAGAGTTGATCTCCGTCGCCGTCACTTTCTGACGTCAGCTACCCATGACCGGGCGTGCCACCGAGCCGAGCAGGCTCTCAGTCGCATCGTGGGTCATATACGACCTCGCAAACACGATCTTCGCCCTTGGAGTGGTTGGCTTCTATTTTTCCGACTGGCTCGTCAACGAAGACCTGCCCGACTCCGCCCTCGCGGGCGTTCAAATAGCCGCCGCGTTGGTCGTGATCTTCGTCGCACCGTGGACAGGTGCGCGAAGCGACGTGCGTGGGACACGTGTTCCGACGCTCGTCGTGACAACTCTTGCAGCGGTCGCTGCCACCTCTTTGCTGGCAACAGGCCCCGTGGCGTTGACACTCGGCATGCTCTGGCTTGCGGTGATAGCAGTCAACATCGGGTCGGTGGTCTATGACGCTCTCCTCGTCGACGTCTCGACACCCACGAACAGAGGCTCGATCTCTGGGCTGGGAGTGGGTGTGGGCTATGTCGGCTCGTTCATCGGCCTCGCAATCGGCACCATCACGCTCGAGGTGTTGGGGTGGAGTCATGCGGCGACGTTCCGGGCCCTCGCTCTCGCTTTCTTGCTCTTCTCGATTCCCGCTTTTCTCTTCATAAAGGAGCGACCAGGGTCGGCGGAGGCCACACTTCCAGCGCTGAGGTCGGTGGTGAGCCGTCTCATCTCATCATGGAAGACAGCAAGTCACTATCCAGGGGTGGTCCGGTTCCTGCTCGGGCGCTTCTTCTACACGGATGCGATAAACACTTTGATCTCGGGGTTCTTGGCGATATTCATAATCGACGAGCTAGGCCTGGACCGCGACTTCTTCACCGTGCTCCTGGCGATAGCGATCACCGCCGCAATATTCGGCGGGATAGGCG
>JBAVIK010000025.1:0-4106 GCA_049686815.1 Acidimicrobiia bacterium
TGCCAGAGGAAGCAACCCACACCGTCGACGACCCCCTGCCTCGATTGGCCATCGTTGGCCGTCCAAACGTTGGCAAATCAACCCTCTTGAACAGACTGCTTGGAGACGAAAGGGTGATCGTTTCCGACGTTCCGGGCACGACCCGTGATCCGATCGACGTAGAAGTGACCATCGGCGACAGCTCCTACCGAATCGTCGACACGGCTGGCATACGTCGCAAGCCCCAGATAAAGGAAGACGCCGACTTCTATGCGGTCTTGAGGGCACGTGACGCATTGGAGAGCTCCGACGCCGCATTGCTGGTCATCGATGCAACCGAGGGAGTCACCCACCAGGACCAGCGGATTGCAAGTGAGATCGTCGAGGCAGGGGTTTCCCTTGTCATAGTTCTGAACAAATGGGACGCATTGGACGAGGACCAGCGCGAGGACACCGAAGTCTCTCTTCCGGACCGATTCGGATTCGTCTCCTGGGCTCCGGCGTTGCGGATGTCCGCCCTGACGGGATCCCGGGTGCATCGCCTTGGTCCTGCGATTGAAGCGGTCCTGGAGACTCGAGAGAGCAGAATCCCGACCGGTCAGTTGAATCGGGACATTCGCGAGTGGGCGTCGTCTCATCCGCCGCCCGTGCGAAAAGGCCGACGGCCCAAGCTCCACTACGCGGTTCAGGCAGGAACGAGTCCGCCGACGTTTGTTCTCTTCATGTCGGGTGGAGAGGTCGGGGAGGATTACCTCCGGTACTTGGAGAACAAGTTGCGTGACAGATATGAATTCGTCGGCAGCCCCATCCATTTCGTCACCAGGAGACGTGGCGAACATTGACACAGCCCGACCCACCGTCCAATGAGGATCTGCGGACACCTCTCAGCTTCAAACTCATGGTCGTTCTCGCCGTGGTGTACCTGGGGTGGCGGCTGATTCAAGGGGTCGTCTGGGTCTTCCAACATCTCTTCTGAGCGATCCGCGGTGGAAACGCATTCCGAAACGGTGGGACGTTTCGCGGTCAGAACCGCAACGATCGTTGGTATCTCTCTGGCGGTACTTTCCGGCCTCTTGGCAGTTGCTGCGACCATCGAGGGTTTACAGGTGAATCAAAGAGACTCTCCGACATACCTCTCTTCCGCCGAGAGTCTGGCGGTGGGAGAGGGGTCTCGGACTCAGTTCGGGGTTCCAGGCAAGCCAATCGACTTCAACGACTCATCGTCGACCGTCACCCACTACCCCCCTGGCTATCCGTTGCTTCTGAGTGTTGGTGTGCGTATGGGGTTCGACTCCATCGAGGTGGCCCGGATTCTTGGCGTCGTATCCCTTTCCCTATTCGCTCTCGTGTTCTTCGAGTTTGCGAGGCGACGGGGCCTTCCCGTTGCGGGATCAGCTCTCGTTTGTCTGGTCGCTGTCGCGTTGTCGTTTCCCTACGTGTTGGCTCCGTTGTCCGAACTGATCTACGGGCTCCTGACGCTGATCACCCTCGTCCTGCTGGCGAACTATCTCGTTGCTGCGCGCGTCACCCTTCTGATCGCGGCCAGCATTGTGGCGTCGCTTGCTGTGGCAGTGCGTTCTATCGGCCTGGCGCTGGTGGCGACAGTGGCCATTGTCGCGCTCTTCCCTCCCGGGCGTGCCGCGTTCAGACTGATGCGAGGGATCGCTGCGGGAATGCTCGGTCTCGGAGTGTTCGCATTGTCTGCAGCAGGTGGCTCAAGGGAGCTCTTCTGGCATCCCCCTGCGGTTGGCGAGCTCAAGGTTGCGGCCAACGCAATTGTCGGATGGCTGGTGCCGCCTATCGGGAGTCCAACTCAACGCCTTGCGTTTCTCGTCGTCGGGCTCCTTGGAGCGGTGATATGGATCTGGGCGGACCATGGTGCGGGCGATCGCAGAACGGTCGCTGGGCCCCCGGCATCTCGATGGTGGGTCGGCCTCATCTCCGCTGGCACTCATCTGCTGGCCGTTCTCGGCGCATGGCTGCTTTTCGACGCTCAATCGACGCCGAACAAACGTCTTCTCTATCCCGTTGCCATTTCCTTGCTCGTCGCTGTCGTCGAATGGTTGACTTCTCGAGAACCAGCCAGGGCACGATATCGGCGCACGGTTCGCGTTGTCGCAATCCTGGGTCTGGCCGCTCTCACTGCCAACACATGGAGTGCAGCATCTCCGGCTCTTGCCGCTCGCCGGGGAGAAACCGGGTTCCGGTCGGCATCATTTGCCAACTCGGAGGTCGTCCGGGAGGCGTTGGCGACATCCCCCGAGGTCGTCATCTTCAGCAATGTTCCAGATGGTCTCTGGACGGTGGGTCTGGCTGGGGCCAAGTCGACTCCGGCACGATACGACCCATTCAGCTCGAGAACGAGTGGGATCCTCGCGTCTGAAATCCGTGAGGTCAAAGCTCTCGTTGAGGAGGGCGCCGCGGTGATTCTGTTCTATCGAAATCACCAGCGTCCCTATTTGCTCGACGAGTCTGAGCTGAGGCAAATCGCTCCCTGTGTCGTGGCTGAGACTGCCGAATCAGTGATGCTTTCGGGCTTGGACTACCCGCTATGCGGCGGCTGAAGCCGTTGCTCTGGCTGAGAGTGTCGAATTGCGTCCGCGGGAGACGCTCGTCTTGTTCGCTCTTGCCGGGGCTGACGGGGTTGGAACCGATGACCTCTTGACCCCCATTCCACAAATCCGTGTCCTGCGCGGTGCGGCTTGTCCCATCGAGACAAGAGATGGGCGCAACATCGGTAGCGTCCGATGATGATCGACCCAAACTCAGACTTGGTCTCTGCAGTCCAGAGTGCCGCTCCCGGTGTTGTTGAGCTGAGACGTGAGATCCACGCCCACCCTGAGCTGGGACTTGATTTGCCCGGGACTCAGCAGTTGATCCTCGAGGCATTGTCAGGGTTGGGTCTTGACATCACTCTGGGAGAGAGCCTCAGTTCGGTTGTGGCCGACCTCGACACCGGACGTGATGGGCCCACGACACTGTTGAGAGCCGATATGGACGCCCTGCCTCTCACGGAGGACACCGATCTGTCTTTCAAATCCGAGGTCGAGGGACGTATGCACGCTTGCGGCCACGATGCCCATGTAGCGATGCTGGTCGGCGCGGCCAATGTCCTGAGCGCCAACCGGACCGAACTGTCCGGCGGACGGGTCCGGTTCATGTTTCAACCCGGTGAGGAGGGGTTCCACGGAGCTCGCCGTATGATCGAAGAGGGTTTGCTCGATGGTGTTGACAGAGCTTTCGCCATCCATGTGGACACCAACCGACGCGTTGGGGCGGTCGAATGCCGCGGTGGCGCCATGTTCGCAAGCAGCGATGAATTCACAATCGCTTTCAGAGGCAGGGGTGGCCACGCATCGGCTCCACATCTCGCCCTGGATCCGATCCCTGCTGCTGCAGCGATGGTCGGAGCCTTCCAGACCATGATCACTCGAGAGACCGGTGTCTTTGACCCCGCTGTGCTGACGGTTGCTCACATCGAAGGCGGAACCACATCAAACATCATCCCGGAGGTAGCTCACTTGGAGGGCACCCTCAGAGCCGTGAGCGAGGAGACCCGCCAATCTGTGCTCAACAGCATCGAGAGACTGGCGAAGGGTATGGCCAATGCATACGGCTGCAGCTGCGAGGTGGACATCATCGAGGGATATCCGGTTACGAATAACGATCCGGCGATGGTTCGACTGGTTGAGCGGGTCGCGGAATCGGTGTTGGTTGCTGACAGCTATGTCGCGGCGGTCAATCCGGACATGGCCGCCGAGGACTTCGCCTACATCCTGCAGAATGTGCCGGGCGCCATCATGGGACTTGGGGCATGCCCCTTCGAAATCGGGAACCCTCTCGAGGCGGCCTCGTTGCATTCCAACCGAATGCTGCTCAACGAGGAGGTGTTGCCCATCGGCGTCGCCATGCACGCCGGGATGGCGATGGCACCTTTGGATTGACCAGCACGGCCCGTCGTACGAATGCGCAGCTCGAGGGTGCCATCTCCTACCACAACACCTGTTGACCTGGTCGGTGGTCGGGCTGGCGGGATTTGAACCCACGACCTCTTGACCCCCAGTCAAGCGCGCTACCAAGCTGCGCCACAGCCCGTTGACAATTGCCGTGATGAAACACCGCGACAC